>CAIYFD010000284.1 GCA_903925425.1 uncultured Opitutia bacterium
CAGTTACGACTGGCTCCTTCAACAAAAGGTATCCTTCCCTATTCAGGTTGTTTATAACAGTCACATGACACAGGATACTCTTCCAACGCCCTCGGGCAATACGCGCCCGAGGCCGCGGCAAAATGGGCCGACCTCGCGACGTGTCCCGACGAACTTCTGCTCTGGTTCCATCGCGTCCCGTGGGATTATAAGATGCGTTCCGGGAAAACCCTCTGGGATGAAATCTGCCTGCACTACCAACGCGGCGTCGAGACCGTCCGCTCGTGGCAGAAATCCTGGGACGCGCTCGCGGGCACGATCGACGACGAACGTTTCCGGCAGGTGCAGGCCCTGCTGCGCGGACAGGAGCAAGAGGCGCGCATCTGGCGCGACGCCTGCACGCAATATTTCGCGACCTTCACGAAGCGCCCCCCGCCCGCCGGCTACGAGGCGCCCGAGCATCCTCTCGAATTCTATCGGGCGCTGCCCGCGCCGTTTTCCATCGTGAAAAAATAGACGGCGCCCTCCGCCTCTTCGCATGAAACTCGGTCTCGGCCTTTACCGGCACATGCTCAACCGCGAGAACTTCCAGTTCGCGCGGCAGGCGGGTGCCACCCACATTGTGGCGCATCTCGTCGACTATTTCCGCCCCATGAGTAGCGGCCTGCCAGCCGTAGGCTTGGCGAAGGCTGGCGCGGGCCACTCGTCCACGGACGACCAGCCGCTCGGCACCGATTGGGGCTGGGGCCTCGCCGGCGATCCCGACCAACTCTGGACGCTGGCGGAACTCGTCGCGTTGCGCCGCGACATCGAGGCGGCCGGCTTGAAACTCGAGGCGATCGAAAACTTCGACCCGGCGCACTGGGGCGACATCCTCCTCGACGGTCCGAAACGAGCCCTGCACCTCGAGAACGTGAAGACGATCCTCCGCCGCCTCGGCGAGGCCGGCATCCCGATCATGGGCTACAACTTTTCCATCGCGGGCGTCGCCGGCCGCACCAAGGGAAATTACGCGCGCGGCCAGGCCCCGTCCGTCGGCATGGAAGGCCCGTACGATCTGCCCATGCCCAACGGCCTCGTCTGGAACATGGTCACCGATCCCACCGCGCCATCGCGCGCGACCGGCACGATTCCGTCGGCGACACAGGAGCAGCTCTGGTCCCGCCTGCAGCGGTTTCTCGACGAGGTCCTGCCCGTCGCGGAAAAATCCGGGGTGCGGCTCGCGCTGCATCCCGACGATCCGCCGCTGCCGACCATCCGGGGCCAGCCGCGCCTCGTGTACCAGCCCTCGCTCTACCAGAAAGTGATCGATCTCAACCGCAGCCCGGCCAACGCGCTGGAGTTCTGCGTCGGCACGCTCGCCGAGATGACCGAGGGCGACATCTACGAGACCGTGGACCATTATTCGCGCCAGCAGCGCCTCGGCTATGTCCACCTCCGCAACGTTCGCGGCAAAGTCCCGCACTACCAGGAGACCTTCATCGACGACGGTGAAGTCGACGTGTTGCGCGTCCTCGCGATTCTGCACCGCAATCAATTTGAAGGCGTGATCATCCCCGATCATGCCCCGCAGATGAGCTGCGCCGCCCCCTGGCACGCCGGCATGGCCTACGCCCTGGGTTACCTCAAAGCGGGCCTGCAGAGCCTCAGGGCCCCGTAAGCGCCGCGGCCTCCGAACCCCGGCAGTTGGCACGCAGAGGGCGCCGGGAGCGCAGAGGGGAAGAGGGAAGGGTAGCCGCCCTGGCGACTGATCCGAAACTTGGTCGGACGAAAATGTGACAATGTGCGGCCCAACCCCTTTCGCGGATCCGATCGGACCCCGGTGTGGCGCGCCGGATTGTCCCGGTTGGACGGGCTGAACCTTTCTCGAAGGTTGCCCGAAGGATCCCCGAACCTTCCCCGAAGGTTGACGGTGGGTCGTTTCGGCGCGGACACCGAGCTGGCGGCACGCGGCGCGGTAAACGATCCGACGGCCGCGCCCCACGGGGCCAAGCTTAAGGGGTTGGGCCGTGATATGTGAAATCCGGCCTTCCCGCGGTGTCGGATTTCACAATTCACGCCTCAACCCCTTTGACTCAGCGATTCGCCTCGGTCAGACACGCCCCGGACTAAACCCCGTAATCCCACCCCTCGATGAAACACCTCACGACCCGGACCGCGAACGCCCTCGTTGGGCTCGCCCTGATTTCCTGCGTACTGACCATGCCGGTCTTCGCGCAAAACGCGGCGCCAAGAAACGTGGCTCCCCAGGTCAACCCGAACATCCCGCACGGCACGATTGTCCAGCAGACTTACAAGTCGCCGATCATCGGCGGCGAAGAGCGCCTGC
>CAIYFD010000285.1 GCA_903925425.1 uncultured Opitutia bacterium
CAATCGCACAGAGTAAATTTCAAAGAGCCTTCCCCGATGGGAAAGATTTCAAACGAATCGCTTCGTTTTAACTCCGTCAATGCTTTTCCTGAATTTCTTCAGGAAATTCTTTCCGGCCCGCAGGCGACCGAATCGAGGGACGCGGAGAAAAGCTCAGTTGCGCCCCCGTGCAAGAACAACTTTCAAAAATATGCAGCGCTCCCCGTACGGCCCTGCTGGCCTGGCCGATTACGACTAGGCCTTGAGGCCCAAGCGATTAAGGTCGAGTGCCCCAACGGGACATTCCCGACTGCGTGACAGGTGAGGCCGGCGCGCTTCCCGGGGCTTCCCCTCAGGAAATTACCTCTACCACGACGGGAAGAGCCGGTACCGGATTTGGTCCGATTTCGAAGGCTGTATTTAATTGTTGATTCGCCGCGCCGGCCGTCCCGGACGTGGCCGCATGCACCCGGCAAAGCTCCCCGCCCGCCTCGACCCGCTCCCCCACCTTGACCAGATGGCTGACGCCCACTGCTGGATTGATCGCTTCGCCGGAGCGGGTGCGGCCCGCGCCCAACCCATGTGCCACCTCGGCGATGCGCCGGGCATGCACAGCGGTCAAAAATCCACCTTGCTGAGCCTTAAGCACTGTTTGCACAGCTGCTTGTGGCAGACGCTCCGGATGCAGCACATGGTCGGCCGACCCACCCTGGGCCCGGACCATGCCAAGGAACTTCTCCCAAGCAGTTCCGTTATTAACCGCTCGCAACAGCTCGGCCCGGGCCTCGGGCGCCGACGGACTCCTGCCCGCTAGCACCAGCATCTGCTCACCCAGCGCCAAGGTCAGCTCCATTGTGTCGGCCGGACCCCGCCCCTGCAGGCACTCGATCGACTCCCCCAGCTCGAGGGCATTCCCGACCGTCCGCCCAGTCGGCTGATCCATGTTGGTCAGCAGGGCGCGTGTAGTCACCCCCGCGGCGTTGCTCACCGACACCATGAGCCGGGCAAGTTCCCGCGCCTTGGCTAGGTCCGGCATGAAGGCACCCTCGCCGAATTTTACATCGAGCACCAGCGCATCAATCCCCTCGGCCAGCTTCTTCGACAGGATGCTGGCGCAGATCAGGGGAATGCAGGCCACCGTCGCAGAGACATCCCGCAGGGCGTACAGTTTGCCGTCGGCCGGCGCCAGATCCGCAGTCTGACCGATGATCCCAACTCCCGTCCCCTTAAGCTGGGCGCGGAATCGCTCCAAGGGCATCACGACATTGAAACCCGGGATCGACTCCAGTTTGTCCAAGGTGCCACCGGTGTGACCGAGCCCGCGACCGCTGATCATCGGCACCACGACGCCGCAGGCCGCGACCATGGGAGCGAGATGGAGCGAGATCTTGTCCCCCACCCCGCCCGTCGAGTGTTTATCGACCTTGCGTCGCGGGATTGAGCTTAGATCCAACGTAGTGCCCGAACGCAGCATCGCTAGAGTCAGCTCGCACGTCTCCGCCATATCGAGACCCCGCAGGTAAATCGCCATCAGCATGGCTGTCAGCTGATAGTCCGCCCAGGAGCCATCGGTGGCCCCCTGTACAAAAGCGCCGATCTCAGCCGCGGTCAGAACGCCGCCGTCCCGCTTTTTCGCGATGGTATTCACCACATTTGCCGAGGCCATGACCGCGGATCATTCCCATCGGCAGTCCCTCAGGCAATTCAGTACGAGAAGGTTCGAGCGCCG
>CAIYFD010000286.1 GCA_903925425.1 uncultured Opitutia bacterium
CGCCCTACCTTCGGACCTCGGTGCTCTAAGCAATCTCTGTGAGCAACTCTCTGGGACGGCTGCTATTTCGCCGGGGCCGGTTCGCTGGTGGCGGGCACAGGCGCGGCGTCACTCGGGGTGACGCGCACGTAGTCGGTGCGGGTGGCCTCGAAGCTGCGGGAGATCTTGATGAGCAGCAGGCGGGCGGCGCCGCCGGCCTTGAGGGACACGGGCTGCGGGGGATAGGCGGGGTCGAAGGTCCGGAAGTGGGCCTCTAGGCCGGCGTCGGTGATCTTCACCACGCCGACCACCTTGATGGCCTCGCGCAGCTTTACGGTGATGTCCTCGAGGGCCCGCCGCGTCTTGTTCACGCGGAACAGCGCCTGGAACTTGTCCGAGGGAAAGTTCGCGTTGCCCGCCACGATGGGCAGCTCGAAGGCCATGGCCGCGGTTTCGTCGGCCGACACGCGCAGGTCGGTGAAGTCGATCACGCTCGTGAGCGGCGGCAGGTCGCCGAGCGTCGCTGAGGAATCGCGGCCTTGGTCGCGCCAGGTCTTGAGTTGGGCGGGCGTGGGCGGTTTGCCGTCGTATTTCAGCAGCGTGACGCGCTGCCCCTCGGGCTTCGAAGGATCGACCCGCACCACGGTCTGGTGGTTGTCGTCAAGGCCGCGCGAGGTCTCGGTGTAGGCCCAGTTCTCCTCGTCGGCGCCGATCTTGGCGAAGGCCTCCTCGAAGAGAGCCCGCTGCGTCTCGGTCGCCTTGGGGAGCTGCAGGAACTGGGGTGCGCGCGGGCCAGGGGGCGTGCCCTTGGCCGCGCTTCGTGGCGCACCGCTGGTGTTCGGGAGCGGGATGGTGGAGCCGATGATCGTGCCGCCTTTTAGCTCAAGCGGCCAGCGATCCGATCGATCGGTCGCCTCGTTCAGCCAGAAGGCCATTTCCTTCTCGAAGCGGGCCCGACTCTCCTCGCGGTTCGGAGCCGTGCCGCTGCTCCGGCCGTACGGACGCGTGTACACTTTTTCCATCGCCCCCGCAGGCGAGGTGAGAAAATCGATTTGCCCCGTCTCGCGCGACCAGATCTCAAGGAGGATCTCAGTGGGGCCCTGCTGCTGCGTGACAAAGATGCGGTGCCGGCGGTCCTCGGTATCGACGATGGTCCACTGGAAGCCCCGCAGTGGGCGGGCGGCGGCGATCGGCCAGCCGAATTCCTTCGCGATGACGGTGTTGTTGAACAGGACCCAGATGCCATTGTTCAGGACGAGTTTCGCCCGGTCGGCCAGCGGGCCCTCCTCGGGCACCGTCACGGGGATGCGCCCGACGGGTGCCGTCCACGGGGCCTCGCCCCAGTGCGGCGCGGGGGTGGGCACCGTCAGCGGCACCGTGCGGGTGGTTTTTCCGTCGATCGCCTGGATCTCGAGGGTCCATGTGACCGGCTTCGAAGCGGCGGCGACGGCGTTGAGCTTCCGGTCCTGGAGTTTGCGAAACGTGTTCGGTGATAAGAGCGTGCTGCTGGCGGACTTGCCGTCGGCCCGGATGATGAGTTCACCCGGCCGGAGCCCGGCCCGCGCCGCGGCGGTGTTGGGCAGGACGGCAATGATCTGCGGCACGCGCACCGGCCAGAGTAGGGTGGAGCGCGCCGGGTCGCGCACCCCGCGCCGTACTTGCAGGCCGAAGTCCTCTAGGGCGCTGTCCGTGACATCGAACGGGGTCATGGCCACGACATCATCGTCGTTGCCCGGATTCATCACCGGCGCGGCCGCGGCCAGCCCGGAGGCGGGCAACGTCAGGCAAACGAGCAGAAAATATCGCGGGATTATCATTTCAGAGGAGCCGGTGACGCTATTTCCAGTGCATGCGTTTTGGCCGGGACGCAAACGATAGATCCGGGGGAGAATGTCCCGGTTTCGTCATCCTGCCGCCATCTTCGATCCGGTCGAGTCGGGCGGATCCAAAGCAGCCCGGCCCATCCCTCCAGCATTCCGCCCGTGGCTGATGAATTACCATTCGATCTCGCCGGCTGTCCCGCCCGCGTCCGGAGCCGGCATCAGGTGGCGGCACGGGCACGGTGCGACGTGGATCTGGTTGTGGGCCGACTGAGACCGCGCCGCGGGGGCGGCGGAATTACCATCTTGTCATCGCTTCCGGAGGGTTGGCGGCTGCTGTCACGTTGACATTACACCCCGTGCCGGCGGGAAATCAGGCCATGATGCTGAACAACGGGGCCGGGAAGGAAATCCTCGTCGTCGAAGACGAGCCGCGTATCGCGAAGTTGATTTCCGACGGCCTGACGGCCGCGGGCCTGAAGCCTAGGATCTGCGCGGACGGCGAGCAGGCGCTCAAGCTGACCGCCACGGAGAAGTTCGATGCGGCGGTCCTCGACATCATGTTGCCGGGCCGCGACGGACTCTCCGTGCTGCGCGAGATCCGCAAGCGGGCCGACGGGCTGCCCGTGATTCTGCTCACCGCGCGCGGCGGGCTGGAGGACCGGCTGACGGGGCTTAACGCCGGGGCGGACGATTATTTGACGAAGCCTTTCTCGGTCGAGGAACTGGTCGCCCGGCTGCGCGCGCTCTGGCGCCGGGTCGAGGGCAAGGCGCCAGTGGTCCGCCAACACGAGGACGTCACCCTGAATCTCGTGACGCACGAGGTGGTGCGGGCCGGGCAGCCGGTGGAGCTGACGGGCCGCGAGTACGACCTGCTGGAGCTGCTGATGCGTTCCCCGGGCCGGGTCTTCACGCGTACCGAGTTGTGCGAGCAGGTTTGGGATTATCATTTCGACCCGGGCACGAACGTGGTGGACGTCTGCATCCAGCGACTGCGCCGCAAGCTGGATGATGGGCATGATGAGAAACTCATCCGGACCGTGCGTGGCGTTGGCTACTCCCTAAAGGCGGGGTGAATGGGTAGGGCGCCCACTCCGTGGGCGCCGCGGCGGCGAGCGGAGTCGCCGCCCTACCGCCTCCTCACAGCCGGCGATTGAAAACCGTTGGGCTCGACCGCACTTTCTCTCCGGATGAAACCCCTGGCATTTCGGTGGCGCATCGCGCTCGGCTCAGCGTTCGTGACGGCGCTGGCGCTGGCGATGTTCAGCTTGATCGTGGCCTACACGCTCTACCGGCAGGACATCGACGAACTGGATGCGCGGCTCGCCACGGACGCGCGGATCGCGTTCGCGTACCGGGCGGAGACCAAATCCCCCGGCGACGCCTGGCTGGAGACCCTGGCCCACAACGATCCCGACTTGGGCGGGTATGTGCTGCTCGGACCGAAGGGAGACGTGCGCCTCGCTTCGCCGGCAAACTACGCGGCGCTGGCCAAACACACCAAGAACAGCGGCCGCGCCTTCAATCACTCGATTCAGGCCCTGAAGCTGCGGGTGGGCGAATTCGTCGAGGGCGACACCACCCTGCTGCTGGCGGCGGAGCCGAGGGATGCTGACCAGGATGCCCGCGAGCTGCTCGAGGGTTACGCACTTGCGCTGCCATTCGTGCTGCTGCTGGCGGGCGGGGGTGGCTGGTGGCTGGCGGGCCGGGCGCTGCAGCCGATGGAGCAGATCACGCTCAAGGCCGAGTCGATTACGGCGGACCGCCTGTCCGAGCGGCTGCCCGAGACCGCGGCCAACGACGAGATTGCGCGCCACGTCCGGGTGCTTAACGGCATGCTCGATCGGCTCGAGCGGAGCTTTCTGCAGGCGGGCCGGTTTGCCGCGGACGCCTCGCACGAGCTGCGCACCCCGCTGACGATCCTGCGCGGCGAGGTCGAGCAGGCACTGCACGCGGGGGAGCTGCCGCCCGCGCAGGAGGCGTTCCTCGTGAATTTGCAGGAGCAGGTGGTCGCGCTGCAGAAGATCACCGAGAACCTCCTGCTGCTGGCGCGCTTCGATGCCGGTAAGATCCCGCTCGATAACGCGGTGGTGGACCTGAGCGCGCTCGCGGCGGAGGTGGGCGAGGATGCCGAGCTGCTCGCGGCCCCGCGCCAGCTGCAGGTCGAGGTCTGGGCCCCTTCGGGCATCCGGGTGCCGGGCGACGCCGTGCTCCTGCGCCGCGTGCTGTTGAACCTGATCGACAACGCGGTGCGCTACAACCGCCCCGAGGGCCGGATCAAGATCGCCCTGGAGGGCAACGCCCGGGAAGTCGTCTTCCGCGTGGGGAACACCGGGCCGGGCATTCCGGCGGGCCAGCGGGACGATCTCTTCAAGCGTTTCTTCCGGCTCAATGCCGACCGCGGCCGCGCGACCGGCGGCAGCGGCCTTGGGCTGAGCCTGTGCCGCGAGATCGTGACGGCGCACCGGGGCCGCATCGAGCTGGCGCGCTCGGATGCCGAGTGGACCGAGTTCGC
This sequence comes from uncultured Opitutia bacterium, assembly GCA_903925425.1. Taxonomy (GTDB): domain Bacteria; phylum Verrucomicrobiota; class Verrucomicrobiia; order Opitutales; family Opitutaceae; genus CAIYFD01. The sequence goes on from CAIYFD010000286.1 coordinate 4,315, forward strand.
GGTGCACCTGCCGCGGTTGCAGATGGAGTGAGGGAGGAAAATGCGCGATGGCGCAGGGAGGGCTGGGTCGACGCCCGGCCGAGATGATTTCAAACCGCTTTTTGCC
>CAIYFD010000287.1 GCA_903925425.1 uncultured Opitutia bacterium
CAGAAATGCATCCGCGCCGGCGGCAAGCACAACGACCTCGAGGACGTCGGCTTCGACACCTATCACCACACGCTCTTCGAGATGCTCGGCAACTGGTCCTTCGGCGACTACTTCAAGAAGGAATCCGTCACCTGGGGCTGGGAACTCATCACCAAGGTCTGGGGCATCCCGCCGAAGCGGCTTTTCGCCACGGTCTACTCGCCCGACAAGTCCAAGGGTGATCCGGCCGACTTCGATCAAGAGGCCTACGACATCTGGGCCGGCATCTTCAAGCGGGAGGGCCTCGATCCCGCCATCCACATTGTCCACGGCAACAAGAAGGATAATTTCTGGATGATGGGCGACACCGGCCCCTGCGGCCCTTGCTCCGAGATCCATTTCAATCTGCTGCAATCGGACGACGAGGTCGCCGGCCGCAAGGGCGTGAACTCCTCCAGCCCGCGCTGCATCGAGATCTGGAACCACGTCTTCATCCAGTTCAACGCGAACGCCGACGGCACCTTCTCCCCGCTCACCGCGAAGCACATCGACACCGGCATGGGCTTCGAGCGTGTCGCCGGCATCTACGGTTCCACGAAGGGCTTCACCGACTTCACCGCCGAGCCGTCAAACTACGACGCCGACATCTTCTCCCCGCTCTTCGCGAAAATCTCCGCCCTCTCCGGCAAGACCTACCAGCGCACCGTTCCCACGAAGCGCGAGGGCCTGACCGAGCAGGAAAACACCGACATCGCCTTCCGCGTCCTCGCCGACCACGCCCGTTGCGTCAGCTGCGCCATCGCCGACGGCATCCTCCCCGGCAACGAGGGGCGCAACTACGTCATCCGCCGCATCCTCCGCCGCGGTATCCTCTACGGCACGAAGATCGGCCTGAGGGTGGGAGATTTCTCCCAGCTTGTTACGCCGGTGATCGAGTCGCTCGGCGAGGTCTTCCCCGAGCTCAAGCAGCAGCAGTCGATCATCCAGCGTGTGATCAAGTCCGAGGAGGAGAGCTTCGGACGGACGCTGGAGCGGGGCATGGACAGATTCTATCAAGGAATCGGAGCCAACATCTCGGATGCAAACCAAGGAAGAATCGGTGGCGTCCTCCAGTCCGTATCGGGGAAACTGGCGTTCGAATTGTACGACACTTTCGGTTTCCCGCTCGATATGACGCAGCTGCTCGCCACCGAGCGCGGCATCACGGTCGATGCCGCCGGCTTCGAGGCCGAGATGGAAAAGCAGCGGGAGCGTGGCCGCGCCTCGCAGAAGAAGGAAATCATCGTCGCCGCCACCGAGGGCGACGCCGCCGTCGACCAGAAGCCGACGACCTTCCTCGGCTATACCCAACTCACCAGCCACGCCAAGGTTATCGAAGTGGTAAAGACGGCCAAGGACACCTTCCTGGTGTTCGACCAGACCCCCTTCTACGCCGAAATGGGCGGACAGATGGGCGACGCCGGTGAGGCCCTGATCAACGGCGCGCTGGTTCACCTCACGGACTGCGTGAAGGACAAGTCCGGTCGCCATCTGCACCGGGTCGGCAATGCCGACGACCTGAAATCGCAAATTTCAGATTTCAAATCGGCCACCGGCGAACTCTCCGTGGACAAGGTGCGCCGGCGGGCAATTTCGCGCCATCACTCCGCCACCCACCTCCTGCACTGGGCGTTGCGGAAAGTCCTCGGCACGCACGTCCGCCAGGCCGGCACGCACAAGACGCCCGAGCGCCTGCGTTTCGACTTCTCGCACTTCGAGGCCGTCACCCACGCCCAGCTCCTCGAGATCGAGACCCTCGTGAACGAGCGCGTGATCGACAACGCCAAGGTCGACACCTACGAGACCGAGTTCGACCAAAAGCCCGAGGGCACCCTCGCCTTCTTCGGCGAGAAATACGGACGCATCGTGCGCGTCGTCGACATCGGCGGGTTCAGCCGCGAGCTCTGCGGCGGCACGCACGTCGCCACCGCTGGCGAAATCGGCTTCATCAAGATCACCGCCGAGAGCGCCATCGCCGCCGGCACCCGCCGCATCGAGGCGGTCGCGGGCCAGGCCGCGATCGAGTTCATTGCCGCCCGCGAGGCCGCGCTCGCCGCCGTCAGCGCTCATCTCTCCGCCGGCCCGCTCGACGTCGGCAAGAAACTCGAGGCCCTGCTCGCCCACCAGAAGGAGACCGAGCGCAAGTTGAAGGTCTTCGAGCAAAAGGCGGCCTCCGGTGTCGCCGACGAGCTCGCCGCCAAGGCCGCGACGCGCGACGGCCTCAAGTTTGTCTCCGCCGTAGTCACGGCCGACACCCCCGAGGCGCTCCGCTCCCTCGGCTCCCAGATCCTTGCCAAGCTCGGCGGCGAAGGCGTGGTGACGCTCGGCGCCGTCTTCGGCGACCGCCCGTCCCTCGTCGCTTACTGCTCCCCCGCCGCGGTCAAGGCCGGCTGGATGGCCGGCAAGCTCGTGCAGGAACTGAGCGCCAAGCTCGGCGGCAAGGGCGGCGGCAAACCCGACTTCGCCATGGGCGGAGGCAAGGATGCCACCAACCTCGCCGAGATTTTGAAGGGTTGATGATTCCATCGGACCGATCCGTTTGATCGGTCCGATCCGTCCGATCGCACCATGCCCGACGCCCTGAAGGACATGTTCGACGCGGCGCGCTTCCGCCAGATCGCCGGGCTGGTCGCTGGCGTGCACCCGGAGTTCGACCGGCGGCGTTTCGTCTCCCTCGCGACCAAAGGAATCGCCGACCTCACCCTGCTCCAGCGGCTGCGCCAAGGCACCGGGGCGTTGCGGGCCACCCTACCCTCTGACTATCGCGCCGCGCTGGCCGTCCTCCGCGAGGTGGCACCCCGCATCGACCACGGCTTCGTGGGGCTGATGCTCCCGGATTTTGTCGGCCAATACGGCCACGACCATTTCGCCGAATCCATGGCAGCGCTGCATGGGTTCACCCGCTTCTCCTCGGGTGAATTCGCCATCCGCGAATTCCTCCGCCGCGATCTCGCCCGCACGCTGGCCGTGATGCAGCTCTGGTCGCGCGACGCCAACGAACATGTCCGCCGCCTCGCGAGCGAGGGTTGCCGCCCGCGCCTGCCATGGTCGTTCCGGCTCGACGCGCTGGTTGCGGATCCAGCCCCGGTCTGGCCGATCCTGGATAACCTCCGGTCCGACCCCAGCCTCTACGTCCGCAAGTCGGTCGCCAACCATCTCAACGACATCACCAAGGATCACCCCGCAGTCGTGCTCGACCGCCTCGCGCAATGGGATCTCTCCGACCGCCACACGGTCTGGATCGCGCGGCGCGGTCTGCGCACGCTCGTGAAGCAGGGCCACACCGACGCCCTCGGCGTCCTCGGTGCCGGGGCGAAACCGCGGATCGAGGTCCGTTCCTTCAAGGTCTCGCCCGCTCAGCTCCGGCTCGGCGGCCATCTCACG
>CAIYFD010000288.1 GCA_903925425.1 uncultured Opitutia bacterium
CACCCGGCGCAAGATCGTTGAAAACTGGCTGCCGCGCTACACCGGGGTGCCGCTGAAGGACTTCGGGCAGTACATCCTGCTCACCAATTTCCAGCATTACGTGAAGCTGTTCGCGCAATGGCACCGCGTGCCCGTGCACGGGCACGACAAGCCGATGCCGAGCGCCACCGCGGGCGACATCACCATCATCAACTTCGGCATGGGCAGCGCCACCGCTGCCACCGTAATGGACCTGCTCATGGCGGTTGACCCCAAGGCCGTGCTGTTCCTCGGCAAGTGCGGCGGCATCAAACACCGCGCCGAAATCGGCGACCTGATCCTGCCGATCGCCGCCATCCGCGGCGAGGGCACGAGCAACGATTACTTTCCGCCGGAGGTCCCCGCCCTCCCCTCCTTCGCGCTGCAGAAGGCCATCTCGACCACCATCCGCGACGCCGCCCGCGACTACTGGACCGGCACTGTCTACACGACCAACCGCCGCGTCTGGGAGCACGACGAGGACTTCAAGAAGTACCTGCGCAAGATCCGCGTCATGGCCGTCGACATGGAAACCGCCACAATTTTCATGACCGGTTTCTTCAACGAGATTCCCACCGGCGCCCTTCTGCTCGTCTCGGACCAGCCGATGGTGCCCGAGGGCATCAAGACCGAGGAAAGCGACCGCAAGGTCGACCAGAAGTACGTCGCCGACCACCTCCGCATCGGCATCGATGCCTTGAAGCAGCTGATCAACCAGGGGCTGACCGTGAAGCACCTGAAATTCTGAGTGAAAGACCGGAGAACGTTTAACGCTCAACGTTTAACACTTAAGGATTAAACTAAGCCCGAAGTAGCGGCGATTTTCTCCTTGATGGGGATCGGCCGAAAGCCGTCTGCTTAGTCAGCAGCTGTGCCTCTGTTCATTCATGAAAGAGGCATTCTATGATCTTGAGGAACGGCTCCTCAGATTTTCGGTACGGATAATCCGCGTGACCGAAGCAATTGCCGGTTCACGAGCAGGCCGCTATGTCGCGGACCAATTGCTGCGATCCGGCTGTTCACCCTATGGAAATCATGGAGAGGCGGAAGGCGCAGAATCACGGGATGATTTCGTCCACAAGCTGCGAATCTGCTACAAGGAACTGCGAGAGACCTACCGCTGGCTTCGATTGGTGGCAAAAGTGCCGCTGATCGAAAATCCCGAGCAATTAACGAGTCTCCTTATGGAGGCCGACGAACTCGTTCGAATATTTGCCGCCAGTTTGCGCACCGCGCGACGGCATCAATCAAAAAAACCGCCCACGCCAACTGGCGCCAAAACCTAAAAGTTCAGCGTTAAAAGTTAAGCGTCGCCCGTCTCGGTCTCCGACTTACCGCCCCACCTCAAACGCAAACGGCCGGAAGATTTCCATCCCGCCGACATTCACCTGGGCCCAGATCACGTAGCGGCCGGGCTCGGGGATCGTGACCTTGAAATTCAGCTGGGGATGCACCGCGTCCGGCGGGGCCAGCAGGTCGACCTCCATCGGGTGCAGGTGGGCGAAGCCGCTCCGGGTGGCGTCGAATGCCACGAGGTGGGCAAAGGCTCCCATCACGGGTTGCAGCGGGACATTTCCACCGGACGCGTTCCCCAACGAAAGTTTCAGGTCGGCCGGCACCCCGGCCCGGATCGGCGCCGCGGGCACGAGCGAAAAATCCCAGCGCTTGTCGTCCGCCGGTGCCTCGGCCGTCACCGGCGCTCCGCCCGTCACGTCCAGATCAGCACTCGCGTAGAGCCCGCGCCCGGTGGCGGACGGCGTGAAGTCGGCAAACACCCGGTAGTTGCCGGCGTGGCGCGGCTTGAACTCCACCGTCCACTCGCCCGGGGTCGCCGTCGGCTCCGGATGCACGTGCTGGTAGTCGCCGAGGGTCGGATCGATGATCAGGAAATGCAGGAGGCGCGTGTGCGACAACACCAGGTCGACCGGCTCGATCGGTTTGCCGCTGCCCGTCTTGAGCGTCACGGTGAGGCGAACCGTCGCACCCGCGACGGGCGCCGCGCCGGTTTGCAGCGCCATCGTGACCGGCGAGCGCACATTCACGACCGGCAAAAACTGCGGGTTGGCGGGATCGCAGAACTCGATCGAGTTGCCGCCCGAGACGCGGAAATCCATGTGGCTGAGACTCGTCCCGGTCGGCAGCATTCGGACGAAAAAAAACAAGGCCACCGCCCCGACCGTGATGAGCGCCACCTGCCGCACCGGCGAGGAGGACGGGACTGAAGTCGTCGGAGCCGGGCTCATCAGCGCTTCAACTTGTCCAGGAAGTCCGACGGCTCCCACTGGCTGCCAATCGTGCGGTGGATGATCCGACCCTCGGCATCGAACAGCACGGTCGAGAGCGTGTGCTTGATGAGCTGGCCTTCAAAGATGGCATCGATCCCGAACTGCTTGAGCAGGTTTTGCACCGCGGGCAGCGGACCCGTGACGAAGGAAAAATTCGCGGTGTCGATCCCCCGCGCCGCGGCATAGGTATGCAGCACGCCGGGGGTGTCATAGTCCGGGTCGAACGTAATCGAGATCAACTGCAGGTCCGTGATGCCCGCCTCCCGGGCCGCCTTCTGGGTCGCGATCATCTTCAGCGTCGCCGCCGGGCACATGCGCAAGTCCGGGCAGCGCGTGTAAATGAAATTGAGCAGGATCCGCTTGCCGCGGAAACTGGCCGAGTCGACGACCTTTCCCTCCTGGTCGTAGAGCGTGAAATTCGGCATCGCCTCACCGATCTCGCGGTAGGCGCCCTTGCCCCGAATGTTGGTATCCTGCACGAGGTCCTTCATTCCGGCCTCGATCCGCGAGGTGGCGACCCTGTCGTCCGACCAGATTTTCTCGAGACGGAATTCGCCCGGCTTGAACTCGACGAGCGTGGCCCGGATGCGGCTGCCGGGCTTGGCGATCGCGGCGTCGCCCGGGTCGACCGGAAACTCCATCGTCATCGCCGCCATCAGGCCCTTCACCTCCTCGTGCTGCACGATCAGAAGATTCTTCGCGGGGTCCGCCGAAATCACCTCGCCCGTCAGGGGATAACGCTTGA
>CAIYFD010000289.1 GCA_903925425.1 uncultured Opitutia bacterium
ACCCTGCCCAATCTGCGTTATCTCGGCGTCGGCCCGGAGCCTTCGCAGATCATCAAGGACGTGCCGGCGACGGCGGAGTTGATCCGGCTGGGCTGAGTTTGACCAGGGTTGATCGCGCCCGTGATTGGATGACAAGGGGACACGGGGACTTGGAGACAAGGTGACAGTTCGATCCGTCCGATCACCCACTCTCCCCCTCCCCTTGTCACCTTGTCGGCTCCCTCAGCCGCCGGCCATCACCGGCCGGAACCCCGCCTCGCGGAGGATGCGGGCGACGTTCTCACGCTGGTCGCCCTGGATCTCGATCGCGCCGTCCTTCACGGTCCCGCCGCAGCCGCAGGCCGCGCGCATCTTTTTCGTGAGCTGCTCCTTCTCTGACAGCCCAATGCCGACAAAGCCGTCGATCATGGTCACGGTCTTGCCGCCGCGGCCACCGGTCTCGCGCCGCACATCCACCCGGCCGCGGTTGCGCTCAGCCGCGGACGTGCCCCGCGCAGAAACAACCGCCGGCGGAGGGTTGGCCGAGGCCGCGGGGAGCCCGGCCGCGCTGAGTTGCGCGAACGGATTCTGCCCGAGGGATTCGCCGCCCGAAGTGGGAATCTTGTCGGAACTCATGGGAACGAGCGTCTCATTCGCGGCCGCCACAACTGCCGGTCGGGATGGCGGAGTCGCCCCCGAGGAACTGGAGGGCCTTGGCGTAGCTGCGTCGCTCCAGGAAGTGGGTCAGCTGCGGGTGCAGACCCGCGCGTCCGCGCTCGAGAAAATCGTCGAGCCGCACCATCTCGCCGGCGATTGTCTTGCCGTCCGAGGCCTTGATGGCCGCAAGCAGGCGGCCGAGGGCGTCCTTGATCTGGTTTTCCATGCTGGGCGCAACGTAGCCGGGATGAGCGCGGCGCCAACCTGTTTGTTGCGCCCCCCAGGATTGGCCTCCCCTTGTTTGCGGGTAGGTTTGCCTCGACGAGGCGACCGCGAACCATGGATTTCGGATCTGGTTAAATTGATCGCGGCCGGCTCGTCGAGCCCGCCCTACCCCCGACCCATCGCCCCTTCTTTACTCGCGCCAAAAATACCGCAAGTTGGACCGCCATGCCCACTCCGCCCTTTGTCTACCAGGACCCCCTTCCCCTCGGCGAGGATCAGACCGAATACCGGCTGCTGAGCCGCGAAGGCATTTCCACTGCGATCTTTGAGGGCAAGGAGATCCTCAAGGTGGACCCGGGTGCGCTGACCTTCCTCGCCCAGCAGGCCTTCCATGACTGCTCGTTCCAGCTGCGCCCGGCCCATCTCGCGCAAGTGGCCGCGATCCTCGGCGACCCCGAGGCCTCGGCGAACGATCGCTACGTCGCGCTCACCCTGCTCAAGAACGCCGAGATTGCCGCGGAGGGCATCCTGCCCATGTGCCAGGACACCGGCACCGCGGCCGTCTTCGCCAAGAAAGGCGAGCAGGTCTGGACCGGCGCCAACGACGCCGAGGCGATCAGCCACGGCATCTACAACGCCTTCACCCAGGAAAACCTCCGCTATTCCCAGGTCGCACCACTCGACATGTGGAAAGAGGTGAACACCGGCACCAATCTCCCCGCGCAGATCGACCTGATGGCCGGCAAGGGTGCGGCCTATGAGTTCATGTTCGTCGCCAAGGGCGGCGGCTCGGGGAACAAGATGCTTTTCTTCCAGGAGACGAAGGCCGTCCTCAACCCGAAGAGTTTCGAAAAATGGGTCACGGATAAACTGCCGCTGCTCGGTACCAGCGCCTGCCCGCCCTACCATCTCGTGCTCGTAGTCGGCGGCACCAGCGCCGAGGCCTGCATGAAGACGCTGAAGCTCGCGACCACCCGCTACCTCGACACCCTCCCGACGACCGGGAACGAACACGGCCGGGCCTTCCGCGACACCGCAATGGAAGCCAAGGTGCTGGAGCTTGCCCGATCCACGGGCATCGGCGCCCAGTTCGGCGGCAAATACTTCGCCCTCGATGTCCGTGTCATCCGCCTCGCCCGCCATGGCGCGAGCTGCCCGATCGGCCTCGGCGTTTCATGCAGCGCCGACCGCAACATCCGCGGCAAGATCAACCGCGACGGGATCTTCCTCGAGAAGCTCGAGACGAACCCCGGCCGTTTCATCCCGGCATCCGAGCGCCTCTGGAAGGACGACTCGATCGTGCGCATCGACCTCAACCGTCCCATGGCCGAGATCCGCTCCGAACTGAGCAAGTACCCGGTCACCACTCGCGTTTTACTGTCCGGTCCGATGGTGGTGGCCCGCGACAGCGCCCACGCGAAGCTCAAGGAACGCCTCGATGCCGGTCAGGATCTGCCCGCCTACATCAAGGACCATCCCGTGTATTACGCCGGGCCGGCCAAGACGCCGCAGGGTTATGCCTCCGGATCGTTCGGCCCGACCACCGCCGGCCGGATGGACAGCTATGTCGACCTCTTCCAGTCCAAGGGCGGCTCGATGGTCATGCTCGCCAAGGGCAACCGCAGCCCGCAGGTGACCGCCGCCTGCCAGCGTCACGGCGGCTTCTATCTCGGCAGCATCGGCGGACCGGCCGCGATCCTCGCCAAGGAGAACATCCGCAAGGTCGAGGTGCTGGAGTATCCCGAACTCGGGATGGAGGCCATCTGGAGGATCGAGGTACAGGATTTCCCGGCATTCATCCTCGTCGACGACAAGGGCAACGATTTCTACGCCAACGGCTGCGCCGCGTGCGTGCCGGCCGCGAAGAAATAAAAAAGAATGGCCCATGCAGCCGTCCTAAAGCCGCATGGGCCTGCACCCTTGCTAAAACCTGCGATGTAAACTGCCGTCGCAGGTTAATTGAATCCTCGGGCAAGATAATACCCGCAGGAGACAACGTCTGCTCCGCAACAATTGGCCACCACTGCGCAGGCTTTGCCTGCCGGGTGGATCAGAACCTCAAGCCCAAGGCATTGCCCTGGGCCAAAAGGCGGCCGAAATCCCGCTCCCGAAGATCGGCGTCGCGCGGAGTCGGCTTGGAACGCAGCGAAGCAGCCGCGGGAGTCGCCTGCATGGCCAGCTCGGCGACACTCGCGAAGCGGGCGAAGCTCTGCTCGCGCGGGGTCGGAATCGCCGCCAATGGCTCGGATGAGCCGACCTCGGTCCGGGCGCTCGTGGAAAAGGCGAGGATCGTGACCGGCACCGTCAGTTCCATCGCGGAGCGGGGCGGCAGGACCTGAATCTCGGAAAACTTCACCGCCACCAGCATGGGGTTGACGGCATTGGACGACCCCGTCGGCTCACGGCGCTGATCCTCGGACTTGGCAGTATTAGCTGCCGTGGAAATCTCACTGTGCGACGGCACCTGCGGGACGACGCCCTCAACCTTCACGACCGCACCCGTGGTCAATGTTTCAGCGGCAGCCCGAACGTTCGTCGCTACCCGCGCTGGCGAGGAAATTGCCGCGGGGGAACCCTGGGCAACGGTCAACGTTTGATTCACCGGAAGCCGCAGATAAGCCACGGCCGCAACGGCAGCGGCGGCGCCAAAACCGGCGACGGTCGCCCGGCGGCCGGACAAAAAACCAGCTAGTGGACGCCACCAAGTACGCGGCTCCACAATAGCCGCGAGCTGCTTGGCGCGAAGTTCCTGCTCAAAACGCTGCCAAAATTCCGCCGGTGGTCGCTCCGCGCGCTTGATGCGGATCAGCTCTTCCAAGGAGGGCTTGGGGGAATGGGGTCGAGGTGTCATCGGCGCACGTAGGGTTGGAGCTCCGACTGGAGCTGCAGCTTCGCGTAATGCAGCCGGGAACGCACGGTGCCCACGGAGCACGACATGACTTCGGCGATCTCTTGATGGCTCAAGCCGTCGATTTCGAATAAGGTAACCACAGTGCGATGCTTGATAGACAACTTTTGCATCGCCTCGTTCAATTTTTCCTGGAGTTCCCGCACCATCGCGCCCCGTTCGGCGCCGTTGGAATCGTCGGTCAGCGCCGCAATCACCTCCGCGGAAGGACGGTCATTCTCATCGATCTGTTCCAAGCTGAAGAAAGTGCGCAACCTGTTCTTCCGCAAATGAGATAGGGAAGAATTGATTGCGATGCGGTAAAGCCAGGTGAAGAAAGACGACTGCCCGCCAAAACGGTTGATCGATTGAAAGGCCTTGATGAAGCTTTCCTGCACCAAGTCGGAGGCGTCCTCCCGGTTCGAAGTCATGTTGTAAATGACCGAGTAGAGCCGTTGGCGGTACTTGAGGATCAGCGCGTCAAAAGCCGCCACATCCCCGGCCTGAACCTGCCGGACGATCACAGCGTCTGCATCGGCCTCGTGAACCCGATCCGGTGATGTCACCAGGGGCTTCTCGAGGGCCTTCGTCGGGGTCATGGTGATCACGATGGAGGTCGCACCGGCGCAAGCAAACGGGAAATGGGGAGCGACGCCGGATATTCGTTACGGGTTATCGGTTCCTCGCTCGATCAGCCGATCCCATTGAACCAATCACCGATAACCGGAGCCTGATTTCAGGCTCCCGGCCGGATCTCATGGACTTGGTCCGTAATGGCATCGCACAAGGCCAGCAGGCCCGGGACCGGGACGGAATCAGTCCAAGGCGCCAGCGCGTCACGGGCCGTATCAATCTCAACCTGGATGGCATCCGCCACGACCGAAAAAATCCCGTGTTCCCGCATCTGGCGCAAGTGGAGTGGCAACTGCGGGGGCCGGTTGCCCTGGATCTCCTGCAGCAGTTCGTTGCGTTCGGCGGCTCCCAGCTTTTCCAGCAGCATCAGCAGCGGGAGGGTCAGCTTTCCGCTGGCCAGGTCGGTTCCAAGGGTTTTCCCGATCCGCTTCTCCTCGCCGAAGAAATCAGCCAGATCGTCATAAATCTGGTATGCCACCCCGAGGTGGCGCCCGAAACGACCCGCGGCTTCCACGTACGCCGCGGGCTGTCCGGCCAGCGTCGCGCCCAAACGGCACGAGGCCCGGAAAAGTTCCGCTGTCTTCAGCTCGATCACCCGTTGGTAATCGGCCACGGAGAAATCGGTCGAGCCGCGCCGCAAGGTCTGCACCACCTCGCCGGCGCAGACGCGGCGGGTCGAGGCGGAGACGGCCAGGCAGACCTCGGTGGTCGGAAATTGCGCGGCGAGGTGCAGGGCATGCGCAAAGAGCGCGTCTCCCAGCAGCACCGCGGCCACCGGGCCATAGGAACGAGCGGCGGTCCGCCGTCCCCGGCGCACCTCGGCCTCATCCATGATGTCGTCGTGCACCAGCGTGGCTAGGTGGACGAGCTCCACCACCGCCGCGACCCGGACCAGCTCCGGCTGGACGGGACCCGGGATCCGGCCACCGCTCAGGAAAACCAAGGCAGGCCGGATGCGTTTGCCGCCGGTATCGATGCAATAGTCTGCCATTTCCTGGATCTCGGGCTCAAAGGCCACGATCTGGCCGCGCAGAAAGCGATCCAGCTCCAGCAAATGGGGCCGCAGGGACAGCATCACCAACTCCAGACCGCTGGACGCACCCTGCCCAAGCTTGGCCGCGGGGGACACTTGGTCCCCAGCGATTGTGTCCGGGCTCGCGGTTGGATTCATGCGAGCCCCGACCGTACCGCGTAAACGGGAAATGGCTAATAAATTGTCGCCACTCCCTGACCTATTTCCGGCCGCCATGGGAGTCGGTGGGCGCCCTGATGGGCGCCGCCGACCTCACGGCACCTCGTAGACATTGATCAGGGCGATGCCGGTGCTGCCACCCGCGCCGCTGGCCACCGCCGTGTAAGTACCCGGCTGGAGGTTGATCAGGATCGCGGCGTCCTTGCCGCCGGCCGCCAGCGCGGTTGCTCCCGAGCGGGCGGCCGCATCGAGCACCAGGCTCCTGTCGTTGCCGACCTCCCAGTTGTCATTTTCCCGAATCACCACGCCGTTGCGAATGATCTGCAGCACAGGATCGGCGAGCAGCCCGGCCACGCCGCTCAGCGAAGGGCCGACCGCTTCAATCAGAACTTTCTTCGGCGATGTGCCGTTGACGATGAAGCCGGCGATCAACGAGCCGTCGCCGGTGTTGACGAAGCCGCGCGTCGAGATGGCGGTCACCTTTTGCGTGCTGAAGGCCGAGACCGTGTCCGTGTCGTAGATCTCAACCAAGCCGACGCCGGTGCCGTTGCTCACCCCCGAGAGTTGGGCGGTGTAGACTCCCGGGGCGAGGTTCGCCACGGCGAACGACTCGAGGGTCGAGCCGGGGGCGCCAAGGCCGACCGTGGACATGAGCGCGCGGTTGGCCGGAGTGTCGCTCCAGTTGTCGTTCGAGCCACCGGAGACCGCGGCACCCGAACTGTTGAAGAGATCGATTTTGGGATTGGCCAGAACGCCACTGACGCCGGCAGCGGCCAGTGAAGGTCCGATGCCGCGCACAATGATCTGCTTTGCCACCGTACCGTTCACCACGAAGCCGGCGATCATGACATTAGCACCCGTGCCGACAAAGCCGCGGGTGGAAAGGCCCTTAAGAACACCGTCACTGTACGTGCCACCCGTAGCCAGGGCACCCGTGAATGAGGCCGACATGGCACCGGTGATGGAACCGGTCATCAGACCGGTCGACGGATTCACCGTACCTTTAAAGACATTGGCGGCGGCGGTCGTGACGGTGAAGCTGCCATCGGAGGCGACCGTGCGGCTGCCCACATCGGAGAAGGTGCCATCAGTGCCGTAAACGTAGATGGTGCCATCCACCCCAACGATACCGACGATCCGGCTGCCGTTGCGGCCACTCAGATTGCCTTGGTAATAGCCCGAGGCCACGGCCGTGGAGCTGCTGAATCCCTGCTGGCCGATGAAGGTCAGCCGGGTGCCGTCAAACGTGCCGCTGATGCCCGAACCGATGGCGGTTCCGCTCATGGCTCCCTGCCCGGAGGTCGCGGCAAAGGAAACCCCGCCGTTACTGTCCACGGTGCCACCCGTATAGAAATATGTCTTCAGCGGCGTCGTGGTGGAGTAGCCCATGAAGGTCGCCGTGGTCGTGCCCACGGTCACCAGGGCAAAACGACCAAACTCAATGCCGCCCGCCACGCCGGAATAACTGCCGGTGTAAACCGTGGTCGCCGCGGCGGACGAGGTGCTCACGGAAAGAATATTTACCTCGGAGGAGGTGGTCTTGACGCCCGAGTTGTCCGTCGCAACGGCCGTAAGGCGATAGATGCCCTCGGAGGCCGGCGAGAAGCCGGTCCGATAACCGCCCTGGGGTGACGGTGAGGTCAGCGACGCGAGGAGCGTGCCGTTCGCAAAGAAGTCAACCGAGGCAATCGTGCCATCCGAATCGGAAGCAGTAGCCGTGACGGTCGTGGAGCTTCCGACGAGCAAGGTCGACCCGGTGGTCGGCGAACTGATCGCCACCGTGGGAGCGGCGCTGCCGGCCACGGTGACACTCACCGCGGCGGAAATGGTAACACTGCCGGCGTTGTCGACCGCGCGGGCAGTCAGCACGTAGGTCCCCGGAGTCTTCGGAGTCCATTCCGTGCGGAAGGGGAAAGCCGTGATCGGCGCCGCCAGCGAAACGCCATTGACGAAGAATTCAACCGAGGCGGCCGTCCCGTCGCTGTCCGCGGCGGTGGCGATGATGCTGGTCGTGTTGTTGGCAATGATGCTGGCACCGGCCACGGGGCTTGTGATGGCAACCGTAGGGGCGGCGTTGCCCGTCACCGTGGCGACCACTTGTGCCGAGGTCGCGGCATTCCCGACATTGTCGATCGCACGGGCCGTCAGGGTGTATTGCCCCGGGCTGGTCGGCGTCCAGTCCGTCTGGAACGGGAAAACCGTGTCCGCGGCTCCCAGTGGCTGGCCGTTGACAAAGAACTGGACGCTGGCGACCGCGACATCATCGGTCGCACTCGCCACGATTGTCCGGGTGCTGTTGACCACCATGCTCGAGCCCGTGGCTGGACTGGTGATCGCCACCGTGGGCGCGCTCGGGCTGGGATCGGAAACCGTCACACTGACGCCCGAACTGGTAACCTGGTTGCCCTTGTCGTCCGTCGCCTTGGCCGTGATCGTGTAAGTGCCGAGACTGGTGGGCGTCCAGCTCGAGGTGTAAGGATAGGTCGTGTCCGTACCGACCGTCAGACTGTTCACGATGAAATCGACCGAGGTGATATTGCCGTCGGAATCACTCGCATTGGCACTGAGGTTTACCGGGGTGTTGACCGAAAGCGTGGAACTGGCGGTCGGGGCCGTCACGGAGACCGTGGGGGCAATGCCGATCACGACCGCGGCGCCGCTGCCGCCCGAGGTCACGGTCACGCTGACTCCGGTCGAGGTCGTGGACAGGCCGTTGCTGTCCACTCCCAAGGCCGTGATGACGGAGGCGATGGGCGTTCCGGAGGTGTCCTTCTTCTGCGTGAGAGTCGCCGTCACCGTGTAGGTGTTCCCGCTCGCTGCGGTCGTGGCCTGGCCCACAAAGGTGGAATCAACGAAGAACTGGACGGATGAAATGGTCGCCCCGGATGAGGCGGTCGTCGCGATCGCACTCAACTGGATCGGTGAACCACCGGTGACGGTGCTGCTGGCCGTCGGCTGGGACACCGCCACCGTGGGCGGCGCCGCCACGCGCACCGTGTTCGTAGTCGATGCGACAACGTTGTTTTTGTCGTCGTAGCCCAGCGCCACGAGATTGTAGCTGCCGACCACAGTCGGAAGCCAGCTGAAGCTATAGGGAAAGGTGTTGTCCGTGCCGAAAAGGACGCCGTCGATATAGAGTTCTGTCTTGGTAATGAAGCCGCTCGTGCTGTTGGCGTTCACGCTCACGGTCATGGAGCTGCTCGGGATCGCCACCGTGGAATTGTTCTGCGGGCTGCTGATCGAAACGGTCGGCAGCGGCGTGATGGCG
>CAIYFD010000290.1 GCA_903925425.1 uncultured Opitutia bacterium
CTCGACTTTGGCGGCGGCGTGCACCGCCGGGTCTACTACATGCCAGCGGCGGGCAATTCTGAGAAGAGTTTCGGAGTGGCCCCGACCCGCCCGAAGACCCTCGCTTTCTGGAACAGCGCGCCGGAGGAACTAAAGTACGCTTGGAACTTCGTGGCCGACAAGCCGCCGGCCCCCGGCACTCCCTTCAGCGACTTCGCCCGGGTGCATTTCCGCACGTACCGCTTGGAGGACCTCCAGGTCAAAGTGCGCAGTTTCGTGCCGTACCGGGCCGAGGTGGCCCTCGTTTCGCCGGCTTACTTGGAAACTTCGCGGGTGTTCATTCCCGGTTATGCGGCGACGCTCAACGGACAGCCGGTGCCGGTCGAGGTCTCCCCGGAAAACCTGGCGATGATCCACCTCGGGGCGGGAGAGAATCGGGTGGAGCTAACCTATCGCGGGACTTGGCCGATGAAGCTGGCCATTGCGCTCAGTGCGGCGGCCTGGATCGTCCTGGTCCTTATCGTCCTTTTCCGCCAAAGCCGGGCGCCCGCAGTCCGCGAGGCTGCCTGAGCCGGAGAAGCGTCACCATTTCTGGCCGCGGTCCTCGGGGACGATGCGGCGCAGGCAGTAGATGTCGGACTTCGCGAGGGTCTCGCGCTTGGAGGCGAGGACGTCCTTCCACGGGTCCCACTGGGCGCTGAGGAGTTTGCCGGTGATGCCGTTGCTCGCGGCGGAGGCGAGCCAGACGCAGAGACCGGCGCCGAGCTTCGGATCCACGGCGCCTTCGTCGGACCACTTCTTGTTCTTGGCGAAGAAGGCATCGCCGGCGCGGCCGGGGCCGGCGGCCAGCACCTGCTCGGTCAGCCGGGTCTTCAGCGCGCCGGGGGCGACGGCGTTCACGTCGATCGAGAATTCGCGGAGTTCCTCGGCGAGGGTCTCGGTCAGGCGCACGACCGCGGCCTTGGTCGAGGCATAGGAGGCGAATCGGGGCATGGGGTTCGTGGCGCCGCCACCCGAGATGGTGATGATCTTGCCTCGACCCTGCGGTTTCATCGCGCGCATGGCCTCGCGGCAGACGTGGAGGGTGCCGTTGAGATTGATCTGCAGCGCCTGCGCCCACTCGGTCAGTGAGATCTCGTCGGTCGGTCCGATCGGGCCGTAGACGCCGGCGTTGCTGACGACGGCGCCGAGCGGACCCCAGTCGAGCCGGCGGAACAATGCCTCGACCTGGGCGGCATCACCCACGTCGCAGGCTGCGCCCACGAGGCGCTGGCCGGGCTGGAGCTTGGGTCGCAGTTCGGCCTCGGCCTGCTGGACGTCTGCGGCATTGCGGGCGCAGAAGACGACATTCGCGCCCTCTTCGAGGAACGCCTCCACGATGTGTCGACCGAAGCCCTGGCTGCCGCCGGTGATGATGGTGTTGAGTCCGGGGAGTTTCATGACGGGGAGCCGACGGAGATGTACTGGACGGCGGGAAGGCCCGACGGGGACTTCTCCAGGAAACGGGTGGCGTCGAGGATCAGCGGCTGGCGGAGGCGCGGCACGAG
>CAIYFD010000291.1 GCA_903925425.1 uncultured Opitutia bacterium
CACTGATGACTCCCTCCCCCCGCCTCCTCGATGGCATCCGCAGTCCGGCCGATGTAAAGGCACTGGCGCCCGCCCAGCTCCCGCAGCTGGCCGAGGAGATCCGGCAGGAGTTGATCGCCGTTACCTCGCGCACCGGCGGACACATCGGCCCCAACCTCGGCGTCGTCGAGCTCACCATCGCCCTCCACCGGGTCTTTGACACTCCCACCGACCAGTTCGTCTTCGACGTCGCCCACCAGGGCTACGTGCACAAGTTGCTCACCGGCCGCGGCGGCCCCGGCTTCCAGAATCTCCGGCACACGGGCGGAGTCAGCGGTTTTCTCATGCGCAGCGAGAGCCCGCATGATGCCTACGGCGCCGGTCATGCCGGCACCGCCCTGAGCGCCGCCCTGGGCATGGCCACGGCGCGCGACCTCAACGGCACTTCGGAACATGTCGTCGCAGTCTGCGGCGACGCCGCGTTCACCTGCGGCATCACCCTTGAGGCCCTCAACAACGTCGTCACCTCGACCAAGCGCCTCATCGTCGTCCTCAACGACAACGAATGGTCCATCGCCAAGAACGTCGGCGCCATCTCCCATTACCTCAACCGACTGAGCACGAGCCGGACCTACAACAAGATTCACCACGACATCGAGGCGTTCTTCCGCAGCTTCCCCGGCGGCACCGAGATGAACCGCGTTTACTCCAAGTGGAAGCGCGAGACCAAGGACTTCATCGTCGGCTCCTCCCTCTTTGAAAAGTTCGGTCTGCGCTACCTCGGTCCCGTTGACGGCCATGACCTCGAGGCCCTGACCAAGAACCTTGAGTTCGCCCGGCATGCCGACGTCCCGGTTTTGATCCACGTCCTGACTAAAAAAGGCCGCGGTCTCGACCCGGCGGTCAATGCCCCGGAGAAGTTCCACGGCGCCAGCCCCTTCAACCCCGAGACGGGCGAGAGCACGAAGACCTCCACCGCGACCTACTCGGAGGTTTTCGGCCAAACTCTCCTGCGCATGGCCCGTCAGGACAAGCGCATCATTGCCATCACCGGTGCGATGCCCTCCGGCACCGGCTTGTCCGCCTTTGCCGAACAGCTGCCGGCGCAGTTCTTCGATGTCGGCATCGCCGAGGAGCATGCCGTGATCTTCGCCGCCGGACTCGCCACCAAGGGACTACGCCCGGTCTGCGCCATCTACTCGACCTTCCTCCAGCGCGCCTACGACCCGATCATCCACGACGTTGCCCTGCAGAACCTCCCGGTCACGTTCTGCCTCGACCGCGCCGGTCTCTCGCCCAACGACGGCCCGACGCACCACGGCCTGTTCGACATCGCGTATCTTCGTTGCGTCCCGAACGCCGTCATCATGCAGCCCAAGGATGGCGACGAACTCGTCGACATGATGGCGACCTCAGTCGCACACCATGGCCCGGCCTTCATCCGCTACCCGCGCGGCACCGCCCGCATCTCGGCGGACCGCGGCCCCGCCGCCATCCTCCCGCTCGGCCACGCCGAGGTTCTGCGCCAGGGCTCCAACATCATGATCTGGGCCCTCGGCCCGATGGTCGACGACGCCCTCAAACTCGCCGAGCATATCTCCACCACCGAGAAACTCTCCGTCGGCGTCGTGAACGCCCGCTTCGTCAAGCCGCTCGACCGCGCCCTGCTCCTCAGTCACGCCGCCTGCATTCCTTTGCTCGTGACGATGGAGGACCACGCCGCCACCGGCGGCTTCGGCAGCGCCGTCCTCGAGGTTCTGCAGGAAGCCGGCTGCCCGGTCGCCCTCGAGCGCATCGGCTGGCCCGACCGTTTCATCGAGCACGGCTCGAGCGTCGACAACCTCCGCGCCGCCCACGGCCTCGCGCCGGACCAGATCCACCGCCGCATCATGGACCGCTGGCACAACCTCCGGGCCGAGCGCGTCGAGATCGGGACCTGAGGCGCGCACTGCGCACCGCGGGCGGATGGGTCAGGACAGAAGGCCAACCCGGGATCTAGGATGCACCCGCCCGACGCCGATCCGCATCTAACTCGGCTCGGCCTTTCCCCGGATTACACGCAGGAGGAATTGCGGGCTGCATACGCCGCCAAGGCCGCCGGCACCGCCTTCACAGACCAAGACACCCTGCGCGATTCGCACAACCTGCTCAACGCGCGGATCCGGCGGCGCCTGCCGAAAGACGAGGCCGTGCTCCCCCCGCCGGGCTACCCGCCCCCGCCGCCGACCTATGTCCCGCCGGCTAGCGCCGAGTCCGTGGACCTGGACGACTACGACAACCGGTGGGTAACCGCGTTCGGTCCCGTCGTGATGGCCGTGCTCGCGCTGCTGGTCGTCATCAGCCCGCTGGCCTTCTTCCTCGATGGCTTCCACGTGTGGACGCACGAATTTGGGCACGCCATTGTCGCCTGGCTCTCCGGCTACAAGGCTCTGCCGCTGCCCGTCGGCTGGACCAATGTCGGGGAAAAGACGTCCTTCGTTTACTTCGGCGTGCTCTTCCTGCTCGTGGTGCTCGTGGTCGCCGGTTTCCGCGAGCGCAAGGCCTGGCCCGTGTTGATCGCCGCCGCGATCCTCCCGCTGCAATTCTACCTCACGTGGGAGCAACCGGCGGACCGCCATGATCTCTGGATGGGGTTCAGCGGTGTCGGCGGAGAGTTCTATCTCAGTGCGGCCGCGGTCGCGCTCTTCCACGTCCGCCTGCCGGAGAAGTTCCGCTGGGGCTGGTGCCGCTACCTCTTCGCCTTCCTTGGCACGGGGGTATTCGCGCAGACCTGGCTCCGCTGGCGCAATATCCAGCACGGCGGCGAACCCCTGCCCTTCGGCTCGATGGTCAACGGCGAGGAGGACGCCGGGGGCGATCTCAACATCCTGCAGGCCGACTACGGCTGGGGCGACCGCCGCATCATCGCCACCTACCACTCACTCGGCAACTGGTGCCTGCTCGCAATCGTAGTGGCACACCTGTACTTCGCCTTGGGATGCGACCGGTTCGTGCGGAGGCTCTGGGAGCGCGTGCTGCCAATAACAGCCGCGGATTGAAGGTAGGGCTGACTCGGTGAGTCAGCCGCGATGTGTCCAATCCGTTTTAACCGGGGATTCCGCTGA
>CAIYFD010000292.1 GCA_903925425.1 uncultured Opitutia bacterium
CCTTGTAGGCGACGACCCCGAGGCCGATCAGCACAATGATCCAAGAGCCGATGAAGGCCGGTTTGCCGTACTTGATGAAGTCCACGTTGATGTTCTTCATCAAGTGCCGCATGGTCATTTTCTTGATCCAGCCGCTCTCGATCAGCATCTCCATCAGCATGTGGGCGGTGATGAGCACCGAGATCAGGGTCGAGACGACACCGATCGCCAGGGTGACACCGAAGCCCTTGATGGGCCCGGTGCCGAACTTGATCATGATCGCGCAGATGATGAGCTGCACGATGTGGGCATCGAGGATGGTGGTCAGCGCCTTGAGAAAGCCGCTTTGATTCGAGGTCAGCAGGTTCTTGCCCGCCGCGAGTTCCTCGCGCATGCGCTCGAAGATCAGGATGTTCGCGTCGACCGCCATGCCGATGGTCAGCACGATGCCGGCGAGGCCGGGGAGGGTCATGGTGGCGTTGAAGCTGGCCATGACGCCGAGGATGATGGCGATGTTGATCGCGAGCGTCACGACGGCGACCAGGCCGCCGGTGGTGTAGAACGTGACCATGAAGGCCGCGACGAGCGCGGTGCCGATGACCGAGGCGCGCACGCCACTGGCGATGGCGTCATTGGCGAGCGAGGGCCCGACCTCGTACTGGTCCTGCACGCGCAGGGGCAGGTCGAGCGGGTTGTTGAGCACGTTGGCGAGGTTGAAGGCCTCGCGGTCGGTGAAGTTGCCGGTGATGACGGCAGAGGGGCTGTCGATCTCCTGCTTCACGGTGGGCGCGGAGTAGAGTTTGCCGTCGAGCACGATGGCGAGGCGGCCGGTCGTGCCGGCCTTGGCGCCGCCGGCGGCGATGTCGGCGGTGACCTGGGCGACCTTCTTGCGGCCGTCGGAGGTAAACTGCATCTGGACCTCGGGCTTGCCGTACTGGTCCCGATAGACACCGGAATTGGCGATCATCTCGCCGCCCATCTCGGGGATGTGCTTAATGAAGAGTTCCTCGCTGCCGAGCCCGCCATTGGCGTCCTCGAAGTCGAGGCTCATGATCTCGTAGCCCGGGGGGATTTCCTCATTCGTGGCGCCGGTGGGCCGGAACGAGGGATGGACGATGCGGAAGTCGAGCTTGGCCGGCCGCTTCACGTCCTCAATGATGTCGGGAGTCTGCTTCGGGTCGCCGGGGAGCTGGATTTCGATGCGGTTGGTGCCGACCGGGCGGATGATCGGCTCGACGACGCCGGACTTGTTCACGCGGTCGCTGAGGATCTCGACGGCCTTGGTGAGCTTTTCCGTGCGGCTGGCGGCGCTCAACTCGGGACCGGACTTGGAGTCGTCCACCTCAAGGGTGACAGACACGCCGCCCTGGAGGTCGAGACCGCGCTGGAGCTTGGCCCGGGACATCCGGGAGAGCTCGGAGAGCACCACGGCGTTGCGCTTGCCGATGTTGCGCAGGGAGGTCTCGAGACGGATGTCGGGGAAATACTTGGAGAGGTCGATCTTGCGCTCGCCCGCGATGGTCTTGAGCGAGGCGTAGTCGTTCGGGGACTTCTTGGCGGCGGTGAGGGCGACGGCCTCGTCGAGGAGCTTGCCGAACTCGGGGGCCTGGACGGTGGCATGGCCACGGACGTAAGCCGCGAACGGGGTGTCGGTGACCGGGATCAGCTCCGACAGGGCCCAGAGAAGGATGACGGCGCTCAGGACGAGCTTCCAGAGGTTGCGTTTCAGCATGTTCGTTTTGGTTTTAAAGGGTGCGGGACGCCGGCAGCAGCGGGCATCGGGAGGGGTAGAAAGCTAGAGATGCGAGAGCGGTGAATAGTCCGTAACGGGTTAAACTGCAGGCAGGCCGCTCGCAGCCGGGCCGGACACTCAGGAGGACGAGACCTTCTTCACGACCGACTGGATGAAGCCCTTGCCCAGCTCGATCTTGGTGTCGTCGGCGATCCGGACGACAAAACGGTCGTCCTTCACGTTGGTGATGACGCCGAAAATTCCGCCGTTGGTGATGATCTCGTCACCGGAGCCGAGGGAGGCGAGCATCTTGTCGTGCTCCTTCTGCTTCTTGCGCTGCGGGGCGATCATCAGGAAGTACATGGCGCCGAAAATGAGGCCCATGAAAATGAGGGAATTCCAGATACTCGGGGGCTGCGGTTGGGCAGCCGCCGAGACGTCGGCTTGGGCGAGGAAAACGGTGAAAGCGCGGTCGAGGAACATTTTCGGCATTGCGTGTTGCTGGTTTTGAAAAAAGAAAACACGCATCTAACCGTTCCGGCACCGGCGAAAGCAAGCCATAAGTCCCCCCTCTCCCCCTCGTTGAAAAACAAATCCGCATCCGCGTGGTCCGCGGCCAAGTCGGAGGAGCATTTTGGGTTCAAGCGCTGGGGTTCCGGGCACTATTCTGTGGATGCCGACGGGTTTGTGAATGTCCACCCGGAGGCCGACGCGCGCAGCATCCGGGTGCTCGACGTGGTCGACGAGGCGCTGGGCATGAACCTGAAGGCCCCGATG
The DNA here is from genome assembly GCA_903925425.1 of uncultured Opitutia bacterium. Classification (GTDB taxonomy): domain Bacteria; phylum Verrucomicrobiota; class Verrucomicrobiia; order Opitutales; family Opitutaceae; genus CAIYFD01. Next base: position 2,489 of record CAIYFD010000292.1, read on the forward strand.
GTCGTGCGCTTCCAGGACCTGCTCCGCCACCGGGTCATCCAGCTCAACGAGACTTTCCGTCGGGCGATCAAGCAGGAGGGCTACAAGGGCGAGTACCGCGGGGTCTTCCCAATCAAGGTCAACCAGCTCCGCGAGGTGGTCGACGAGATCATCGCCGCCGGCCGGGAGTACAGCTACGGCCTCGAGGCCGGCTCCAAGCCCGAGCTCATGATCGCCCTCGCCATGCACGAGGGCGGCCAGCGCCTGATCATCTGCAACGGCTACAAGGACCAGGACTACATCCAGCTCGCCCTGCTCGGCCGCAAGCTCGGCAAGAAGATCATCCTCGTCGTCGAGCAGCTCTCGGAGCTCGACGAGATCATCCGCCTCTCCCACGAGACGGGCGTGAAGCCGATGATCGGCTTCCGCGCCAAGCTCCAGACCCGCGGCGAGGGCAAGTGGGCCACCTCCACGGGCGATGACGCCAAGTTCGGCCTGAACACCGCCGAGATCCTCTTCGCCGTCGAGAAGCTCAAGGCCGCCCGCCTCACGTCGACCCTGCGCCTGGTCCATTTCCACATCGGCTCGCAGGTCCCGAACATCCTCACGATCAAGAGCGCCGTCATCGAGGCCGCGCGCTACTACTGCCAGCTCGCCAAGATGGGCTTCCCGATGGGCTACCTCGATGTCGGCGGCGGCCTCGGCATCGACTACGACGGCTCGCGCACGAACTTCGAGAGCTCGATGAACTACTCGATGGAGGAGTACGCGCGCGACGTCGTCTTCAACATCCGCGAGATCTGCACCTCGTCGGGCGTGCCCGTGCCCGACATCGTCAGCGAGTCCGGCCGCGCCGTCGTGGCCCCCCACTCCCTCCTCGTCGTCGAGGTCTTCGAGCGCATCAACAAACGCGAGTCGCTCGGCCAGAAGCACCAGCCGAAGCAGAAGCACAAGGTTGTCACCGACCTCGAGGTGATGCTGCGCAACAAGACCAAGCTCGGCCGGCTCGAGCGCTACCACGACGCGCTGCAGAAGAAGAACGAGGCGCTTTCCCTCTTCAACCTCGGCTACCTCGACCTTGAGAACCGCGCCGCGGCCGAGTCGCTCTTCTGGCAGATCTGCGAGCAGATCGAGAAGGAGAACCAAAAGGCCGGCTACCTCCCCGAGGAGCTGCACGACCTGAAGAAGGTCCTCGCCGACCAGTACGTCTGCAATTTCTCGGTGTTCCAGTCGCTGCTCGACCACTGGGGCCTCGACCAGCTCTTCCCCATCGCGCCACTCCACCGCCTGAAGGAAAAGCCCACGGTCAACGCCGTGCTGGTGGACATCACGTGCGACTCCGACGGCAAGATCGACCGCTTCATCGACCTGCAGGACGTGAAGGACTTCATCACGCTGCACCCCCTGAACAACAAGCCGTACTACCTCGGGATCTATCTCACCGGCGCCTACCAGGACATCATGGGAGACCTGCACAATCTCTTCGGCCGCGTGAACGAGGCGCACGTTTTCCTCGAGGCTGACGAGCCGAACGGTTTCTACATCGAGGAGGCGCTGAGCGGCAGCAAGATCGCCGACGTCATTGAGGGCGTGCAGTACCAGCAGGAGGACCTCTGCCGGCGGATGAAGGCCCAGATCGACGCCGCCACGAAGAAGGACATGGTCAAGCCCCGCGAGGGCGTCCGCATGCTCGAGGAGTTCGAGCGCCAGATGCAGAGCAAGACCTACCTGAACATCGAGCCGAAGAGCAGCCGGAAGAAGCGGTAGGGCGGCGACTCCGTTCGCCGCCGATCTGCTTTCGGACACCCGGCGGTGAAGGCCCTCACCGCCCCTCCATCGCTATACCGCGCACGTCGCGGGTTCCCCACGACCGGCTTTCCGGAACAACCACGCCGACCCGCCAAACAGCATGGCGTTGACCGCATTTCCGCCAAAACCCCGCCATTCAGGCGGCGTCCAATTGGAAACCTGAGGATTTCGGGTATACAGAAGAATCACTGCGACCGACAGAATCAGGACTTGGGCAAGTGCGGTGACGCACAAGGCGCGTGCCATGCCTTGGGGTCGCAAGCGCGCCACGGCGGCGCCGATGAGTCCCACCAGGGGCACGCCGAAATACATCGCGGCGAAAGGAGTCACGTCGGCCATTTGTACGAAGTTCCCCCACATGAGCATGAACCCCGCGGCAAACGCCATGCCGACCGCGGCCCGGTAGGCGACTGCGTCCCGGTTTCGCGTTACCAACTCGTAGGTAAAACCAAGGGCGAAGATGAGAGCGCCGACCACCACAAAGGCGCCAGGCGCCCAGTTCCATCCTTCGACGACACGACTTGCGAACAAGAGCATCGAAACCATGAACGCCGTGAACAATGCCGGGGCCTTCCAAAGACTCCGGCGCCGTTCGCTGCCATGCGTTTCTGGGTTCATGCGTCCTCTCCAGATTGTTTTCCTGACATTACAAAGTAAATAGCCGGGCAAGCCCTGAACGGCACGGCGTTTCGCCAAAGCTAAACATGAGAGATGGAGGCCGACAGGGGGCCCTAGGTGTGCCAAGCCGTCGGCTGCATTTTATCTTGTGGGAGATCATCGCAGTCGGCGCGGCGCGCCAGCCCTACCCCGAACCATCCTTCGTCAAACCCTCCTGGCCTTGGCCTCAGTGGTAATCATGGCTCGCCTGGTCGGGCATGCCGATCGCCGGCAGGGGGCGGATTTCCTCGGCGAGGATGTGGATGACGCCCTTCTCGTTCTGCAGGCGGCCGGTGATGAGGAGGGAGGGCTCGAGGTTGATGGTGAGGCGCTCCTTTTCGAAGAGCGCGGGGCGGACGATTGCGTTGGCGAGGCCGGTCTCATCTTCGACGGTGATGAAACACACGCCTTTCGCCGTGCCGGGGCGCTGGCGGGTGATCACGGAGCCGCCGATGCAGACCCGGGTGCGCGGGGCGATCGCCGCGAGGTCCGCCGCGCGCTGCACGCCGGGAAGTTGGGCCCGCAGGAGGGCCATGGGATGCGTGCCGGTGGTCATCCCGGTCCGGGTGAAATCCTGCTGCAGGCGCTCGAGCAGGGTCATGGGCGCCAGGGGTGAAGGCGCCGCGGGTTCGGCCACGGCCAGACGAAACAGGTCGTCGTCCTCGTGCACCGCGGCCACCTGCCAGAGCGCTTCCCGCCGATGGCCGGCCAGAGCGTTGAGCGCGCCGGAGCCCGACAGCGCCCGCTGTTCCCCGGCCGTGAAGGCCGTGCGGGCGAGGAAGTCGGCCACCGAGGCGAAGGGCCGGGTGCGCCGCGCGGCCAGCAGCCCCTCGATCGCGACGGCGCGGAGGCCGTGGATCGAGCCAAGGCCGAGGCGGATGACCTGGTCCTCCACCACCGCGGCCCGGGCCTCCGACAACGCCACGCAGGCCGGCAGGAAACGAAGTCCGCGCCGGCGGGCATCCTGCACCAGCGTCGCCGGCGAATAGAAACCCATGGGCTGGTTGTTGAGCAGCGCCGCGAAGAAGGCCGCGCCGCGGTGTACCTTCAGCCAGACCGACGCGTACACGAGGAGCGCGAAGGAAATCGCGTGGCTCTCGGGGAAACCGTAGAGCGCGAACGACTCGAGCGAATGCAGCAGCCACGCGCACGCGGCTTCGCTCACGCGGTTCACACGGAGTCCGTCGGCCAGCTTGGCCTTCATCCGGTTCAGGCGTTCCTGCGAGCGGGTGAAGCCGATGGCCCGCCGGAGTTCGTCGGCCTCCGTCGCAGTGAAGCCGCCGAGCTCCATCGCCAACCGGAGCATCTGTTCCTGAAAGAGCACCACGCCGAGGGTGCGTTCGAGGATGGGACGCGCCCGTTCGTCGAGGTAGGTCACGGGTTCCTCCCCGCAGCGGCGCTTGAGGTAGGGATTGACGGCATCGCCCTGGATCGGGCCGGGGCGGATGATCGCGACCTGGATCGCCACGTCGTAGAAGGTGCGCGGCAGCATCCGCGGCAGGGTGCTCATCTGCGCCCGGCTCTCGATCTGGAAGACGCCGATGGTGTCCGCCGCCTGCATCGTCGCGAAGGTCGCAGGGTCGTCCTTCGGGATGCGCGCAAGGTCCACGGCCTGCCCGCGGTTGGAGCAGATCTCGAGCGTCTCCTGGATCACCGCCATCATGCCGAGGCCGAGCAGGTCGACCTTCACGATGCCGGCGTCCTCGCAGTCGCTCTTGTCCCACTGCAGCACCGAACGCCCGGGCATGCTGGCGTTCTCCAGCGGCACGTAGTCGCAGAGCGCACCGCCGCAGAGGACCATGCCGCCGGAATGCTGGCTGAGGTGACGCGGCAGCCCGTGAATCAGCTGGCAGGTTTTCAGGAGGTGCGGCAACCGGGGGTGATCCACGGGGATGCCGGCGCGGCCGACCTGCTCCTGAAGCTGCAGGGTCTGAGGATAATCGCCGCCGTGGTAGAGTGTGCTGAAGCGATCGAGCACGTCGTCGGGAAACCCAAAGACCTTGCCGACCTCGCGCATGGTGTTGCGGCCGCGGTAGCAGGTGACGTTCGCCGTCATCGCGGCGCCGAGCCGGCCGTAGCGGCGGTAGAGTTCCTGGATCACTTCCTCGCGCCGGTCGCCGCTGGGCAGGTCGAGATCGATGTCGGGCCAGTCGGGCCGGCCGTTCTTCGCCCGGCCCTCGCTGAGGAAACGCTCGAAGAGGAGTTTGCTGCCGACCGGGTCCACCGCGGTGATGCCGAGCGCGTAGCAGACCGCGCTGTTGGCCGCGCTCCCCCGCCCCTGCACGAGAATGCCGCGCTGGCGGGCAAAGGTGCAGAGATCCCAGACGATCAGGAAATACCCGCTGAACCCGAGTCGGGTGATGATCTCCAGCTCGCGCTCGAGTTGCCGGCGGACGTCGCCGCAGACGCTGCCGTAGCGCTGCTGCGCCCCGAAGTACGTCATCTTGTGGAGGAACGATTCCTGACTCTCCCCGGGCGGCGGCGCGTAGTCGGGAAACCGGTAGCCGAGATCCGCGAGCGTGAACCCGAGCTGTTCCGCGAGGCGCCCGGTATTTTCCACTGCCTCGGGCAGGTCGGCGAAGAGCGCGGCCATCTCCGCCGGGGATTTGAGGTGACGCTCCGCGTTGCGCGCGAGGAGCCGGCCCGCGCGATCGAGCGTGGTGTGTTCGCGCAGGCAGGTGAACACGTCGGCCACCGCGCGCTGCTCGGCCCGGGCGTAATCCACGCCGTTGGTCGCCAGCAGCGCCAGCCCCTCCGCCCGGGCCCAGTCGGTGAGGAACTCGTTCTCGGCGTCCTCGCCGGGCACGAGGTGACGCTGCAATTCAACCCAAAGCCGGTCCGGCCCGAAGGCGTCGCGCAGCCGACCGCCGGCCTCCGCGGCGGCCCGGGCGCCCTGGGTGCGCCACGCGCGGCGCACCGGGCCGTCCGCGTCGCCCGTGAGCGCGATGAGCCCGGCGTTGTCCGCGGCCAGCTCAGCCCAGGTCACCCGCCCCTCGCCCTTCGCGGCGCGCAGGTGGGCGGTGGTCAGCAGGCGGCACAGCCGGCGGTAGCCCTCGCGGTTGGCCACCAGCACGGGCACGACCGCGCCGTCCTCCAGCAACAGTTCGCACCCGACAAGCGCGCGCACGCCCGCTTCCGTCGCCGCGCCGTGCAGGCGCACCGCGCCGTACACGCCCTGACGGTCGCAGAGCGCCACGGCGGACAGCCCGCACTCCGCGGCGCGGGACCCGAGGTCCTCCGGCCGCGCCCCGCCCCGCAGAAAGGAAAACGCGCTGCGGGCATGCAGCTCGACGTAGGACATCAGTCGATCACCCCTTCGACGGTCCAGCCCGACCCGGTGCGCGCCAGCTGGTAAACCGCGCCGCCGGACAGCGCCACATGCCAGGTCTCAACGGACCAGCCGTCCGGACGCCACCAGTCGCCGCCAGCCCGCCAGGGTCCGGCGAATCCGGTCACTTCACCCGCCAACTCGCCGGCCAATCCCACCGGCCTTCCCTGCTCGAGCCGCACCAGCACGCGCCGCGGCGGCCGGTAGCGGCGGAGCATCCCGCCGCGGACGGCATGGTGCGGCGCGAGCTCGGCGGCCCCGATACCGGCCGCGGGCTTCTCAAGCGTGAAGGTGTCCGGACGCCAGGTGTCGCCCACGACGGGCGTGCCAATGCGTTCAACGCCGAGCACCGCGGCCACGCGCGCGAGATTTTCCCAGAAAGCGTGCGGGTCGCGCAGGCCGGTGTCGAAGAGCCCATCCTGCCGCACTTCCGGTCGCACCGGGTGCGCGAGGAGCGCCACCCGGGCCAGCCGCGCCGCGAGGTGGAGCGATTCGAGATGCGACATCACCACGCGCAGCCACGTGTCCACATCGGTCCCAGGCTCGGCCAGCGGGAATCGCCGATGATGCTCCGTGCCGTCCTCCGATCCGAGGGTGAGCGCGAGCGCCCCGGCCACGAAGCCGGCCGCGCGCAGCTCGAGGGCGAGACGCTCGGCGTGGCGGCGCAACTTAAAGAGCAACGGCTCCAGGGTTTCGACCGGTGGATCGTAATCCCAGTCCGCCGCATAGGTCTGCGCCGGCTCACTCAGGCGCAGCACGCGTGTCGCCTCACCGGCCGCACGTTCCCAGAGGGCCGCGCCGCCGGTGCCGAGGCGCAGGCCCACCTCGGCCTTCGGAAGCCGGGTCAGTTCGCCGAGGGTGCGGATGCCCCAGCCGGCGAGGATCTCGACCTCGGCCGGCGTGGGCGACGCTACTTCGAGGGGCAGGCCGCGGAGGAACTCCCTCGCATCGCGTACGACCAGCACCGGATCGGCGCGCTCCGCCGCGTAGGCCGCGAGCAGCGGGGTCGGACCCGCCCCGGCCCGGGCCGGCAGGCCGAGACGCATCAGCTCCGCACAGGCCAGCTGCATCGCCGCCTCCGTGCGGACCGGATCCGCGCCCTGCAGGTCGACCGTGCAACTGCCCGCAAAATCGATCTCCACGCGCGGCGAGAGTCCGAACGCCGCCGCCTGCAGCACGCGCCCGGCCTCATGCTCGGCTGCGGGCAAGCGCGGGCGCAGGATCAGGCCCGGGCACCGGGCCATCGCGAGCGTGACGGCGAGACCGGGTTCGAGTCCCGCCGTCTGCGGCGAGGCGTGCAACACCGTCGCACGCCGGCCTTCGCCGGCGATGATCGCCACCGGCTGGTTGGCCAGGGTCGGTTCCCAACGCCGGAGCGCGTGCAGGGAAAAAGCGGGAATCGTGAGGACGGCGAAATTCATCCGGCCAGCTCCGCGGCCCAACCCGCCCCGCGCTCCACCTCAATTTCCAACCCGTCGGCCAGCGCCTCGCGCGATTGCTGCCGATCCGCGAGCAACAGCGGCCGGTCGAGCCTGAGCCGCCACGGCACGGCCGGGACCAAAGGATGACTGGTCGGGACCAGCACCGCCGCGGGTTGGCGCTCGGCGAGGCGATGCAGGCGGTGCCACGAGGACTTCGGCGTGCGGTTCAATTCGCGCACCGGCACCTCGCGCAGGTCCAATACCACGACGGCGAAGTTGCCGTCGCGCACGAGCAGGTCGGCCACGACGAGCGCCTCGGCGAGGGTGCGGGCGCGGGCCCAGACGAGATGACGCAGTTCGTCGGGCGCGAAGGCCTCCGGCACAAAGGCGTCGGTGGCATCGATCAGCGCCACGCGTTGCCGGGCCTTGCGCAGGGTGGCAAACAGCCGCGCGAGCACAGTCTGCCCGCCCGTCCCGGGCGCCGCCACGAGCTCGGTCAGGCGGCCCGGCGCGAGTCCGCCGCCCAGCGCGCTGTCGATCGACCGGACTCCCGTGGGCACGCCGGTGCCGCTCCGCCGCTCGGGCGGCGTCCAGGCGGACACAAGGGTCCGCAGGGCGGCAATGGTGGAGCGTTCGGACACGGCAGGGGCGTTCTCATGCGATCTTCCGACGGATCACCCCGACCAGCACGCCCTGGGCTTCGAGCCGCTCGGGAACGAGATCGGGGTAACGCGGGTTCTCCGCGCGCAGCACCCATCGGCCGCGCACCTTCACGAGACGCTTCAGGGTGGACGACGTGTCGTCCACGAGGGCGGCGATGATGTCGCCCGCCTTGGGCGGCCGGCGGGTCAGCAGGGCGATGTCACCGTCGAGGATGCTGGCGCCGATCATGGAGTCGCCGCGGACGCGCAGCCCCCAGAAGTCGCCCGGGCGGCCGGCCCGGACGCCGAAGGCCGCGGGATCGACGGCGATGGTTTCGTCGGGCTCCTGCTCACGCATCGCCGGCAGCCCGGCGGGAATGTCGCCATAGACCGGCAGTCGGAAGTGGAGTTGGGCCTGGCGGGACTTGAGTCCCCAGGAGCCGTTCGGGAGTTGATCGAGGTGACCGTCCGCGGCGAGGACCGTGAGCGGCCGCTGGACACTGGTCGGACTGGCGTAGCGCAAATGGCGCTGGATCGCCCGCACGGAGGGAGGCACCCCGTGTTCCTCCTGGTAGGCGCCGATGAAGTCCAGGATGGCCGCTTGGATTTCCGTCATGGCGTCATGTGTACAAGTGTACACATCCACGGAAAGCCCAAAAGCGCGGCATGAACCAAAATAAATTGGTAGGGCGCGCGACTCCGCTCGCCGCCGTCGGCTTCCTCTCATCGCGGCGGTGAAGGGACTCACCGCCCTACCGGGAATCGCGGACCCAACTACAATCCCAGGTCCAGCTGGGGCGAAGGAGCTTCGGGTGTTTGACGCGGTTCCGGTCCGGCGTGGCACCGGGGGCCGTCGTGGCCGCTCTTGCTCACGTAGCGGCTCACCTCGCGCTCATCCATGCGGGCGGGATCGAGCGGGCGGGTCAGGGATTGGAATTCCTCGGGTGACAGCGGCTCGGTGCCGATCCAGCGCGGCATGAGTTCGGCGGGCAGCAGCACGGGCATGCGGTCGTGGTAGCGGCCGACGACGGAATTCGGCTCGGTGGTGAGGATGGCAAACGACTCCGGTTCGTCAGGGTCACTGGACTTGGACCAGATCCCGGCGAAGGCGAAAGGCTCCTCGTCGCGGAGCGTGAAGAGATGCGGGTACTTCACGCCGCCGGCGGTTTCCCACTCATAGAAGCCGTTGGCCGGAACGAGACACCGGCGCTTGGCCGTCGCGCTGCGCCAGGCAGGAGATTTAAACGCTTTCTCCGCCATGGCATTCGGCCAGAGGCGGGGCGGCCCGTCGCCAAAGGCCGTGGTCATACCCCAGCGCATGCCGTACACGGCGGGCCCGAGATCAGACTCGATCGCCACAACCGGCACCGTGTTGGTCAGCGTCAGGTTATACTTGGGCGCGGCCCAACCCGGCGGCGCGAGTTTGCGGCCAAGGGACCTGGCGATGACGGCGATGGCCGCATCGCTTTTGTGCAGGGTATATCTGACGCACATGATCGACGGTTAGTTCGCCGGCAGATGCCTGTCACCGCCATTCGTGGCGCGGATAGCGGCGGGACAACTCCGCCTTCACCTTCGGGTACTGTTCACGCCAGAAGTTGGTCAGGTCGTCGGTGACTTGGATCGGGCGGTGGTTGGGGGCGAGGACCTCGATCTTCACCGGCACACGGCCGTGGCCGAGCGTGAACTTTCCCTCGATGCCGTAGAGTTCTTGGATGCGCGCGCTCAGGACCGGCGGGCCCTCCTTCGCGTAGGCGATCTTGGAGCGGCGGCCGTTGGCCATCGTCAGGCGTTCGGGCAGATAATCGTCGATCACGGCGATTTGCTCAGCGGTCAGCCAATCCTTCAGGACGGGCATCACCGGCTTGTCCTTGATCCCGCGGTAGCCGAGTTCCCCGTAGCAGATCTGCTCGATGAGGGTGGCGCGGTCGGACTCGGTGATCGGATTCACCTCCAGCTCGGGAAACCATTCGGCGAGGCGATTCACGCGCAGGATCCACTGCTCCACGGCCTCATCCCAGGCGTCGAGTTTCAGGCGGCCCGCCAGCACTTCCTTCGTCAGGAGCGACGCGGCCTCGTTCAACGGCGCATCGTCGCTGCTCTGCTTCGACTCGAGCACGAGGTCACGGAAACGGCGTTCCCGCCGGGAAACCACGCGCTTGATCGACTCGTCGTAGGTCACGCCGCGGACCTCGCGATAGTCCTCGGGGAAGATCTCCTTCAGCCACGGCTCCTCGATGGCCGTCGCGAGGGAGAGCAACACATTCACCTCGCCGCTCCGGTTGCCGATCTCGCTGATCTCGGCCGCCACGAACAGCCCGGCCTTCTGGATGCCGCTCTCGCGGGCGAGCAAACCACGGCGGGCATGAATCAGCTCGCAGCGCAGCGTGCCGGCATCGAGCCGGCGGGCGAGTTGGTCGGAAAAGCCGGCGAGCACGCACTTGCGGATCTGTGTCCCCTGATCTGCCTTTAGGTAGCGCGGACTCGGCGAGTCCGCCGGATCAAGTGACGTTCGCGGCGGACTCACCGAGTCCGCCCTACCCTCGGAAATATCGAGCCCCTCTTTTTCTGCGATCGCGAGGAACTGCTCGAAGAGCGGTCCGACCTGCCGCGCACCCTGCGCGTGGATCCCGAGCCGGCGGCAGGCCTCGAGGCCATAGCTGGCCTTGTCGGCGTAGCGCCACGCCCGCATCAGCAGGAAGAAGTCGCTCTCGTGCTCTTCGCCCAGCGTGTCCTCGCGGGCGGTCTCGACGTCCTTCGTCACGCTGCGCAGGAGAAAATTCCGTCCCTGCGTCAGCGCCGCCATCAGCGCCACGGGTCGCACGCAGCCGCGCTCCTGCGCCGCGAGGAACATCCGGGCGTAGCGGGGATGCACGGGGAAACGGAGCATCTTCCGGCCGAGGGCGGTGATGCGAAGTTGGTTTGAAGGTAGGGCTGGGTCGACGACTCCCTCGACAAGCTCGGGACCTTGAGCCTGCCGGAACGGCCGGCCGGATGATTCCGATCCATCATCGCGGTCACCTCGTCGAGGCGACCCTACCCCCGATCCATCTGACGCCCCCCGGGAAATCGCCCCCAGATCCGCCAGCAGAGTCTCCGCGCGCTCGAGCGCCTTCGGGTCCGGCTTCTCCAGCCACGGAAATCCGCCGATATCGTCGATGCCGCTCGCCTTCAGGGTCAGCACCACCTCCGAGAGGTCGAGCCGCTTCACCTCCGGCAATTCCTGTAGCGCGCGCTGGCCGTGCTCACGCTCGGTCCAGAGCCGGACGCAGACGCCGGGCGCCGTGCGGCCCGCCCGGCCGGCCCGCTGGTCGGCGCTGGAAGCGGCGATCTTCTCCACCAGCAGGGTGTTGATGCCGCGGTGCGGGTCGAAGCGCGCCATCCGCGCGAGGCCCGAGTCGATCACGGCCGTGACGCCGTCGATGGTGAGCGAGGTTTCCGCGACATTGGTGGAGACGATGATCTTGCGCGTCGCCTGCCGCGCCACGGCGCGGTCCTGCTGGTCGGGCGGAAGTTCGCCGTGCAGCGGGAGCGCGACAAACCCCCGCAGCGAACGCGAGCCGTCGATCGCCTGGATCGTGCGGCTGATCTCGTAGGCGCCGGGCATGAACACGAGCATGTCGCCCGTGGTCTCGGCGGCGACGCGTTCGCATTCGCGCACGGCGACGTCCCACGGCGGCTCCGACTCGAAATTCACGGCCTTGGGCAGATAGTCGATGCGCACCGGGAAGCTCCGGCCCTGCGACACCAACACCTCGCAAGGCGCGAGATAACCCCGCAACGCGCCGGCATCGAGGGTGGCTGACATTACGATCAGCTTCAGGTCGGGCCGCGTCGTCTGCTGGATCTGAATCGCCCGCGCGAGCGAGATGTCGCCGTAGAGGTGCCGCTCATGGAACTCGTCAAAGACGATCACCCCGATGCCACGCAGATTCGAATCAAACGACATCTGACGGAGCAGGATGCCCTCCGTCACGAACTTGATCCGGGTGCGCTCGCTGACGCGCGACTCCAGCCGGATCTGGTAGCCGACGATCCCGCCGAGTGGAGAGTCCATCTCCTCCGCGACACGCTTCGCCAGCATCCGGGTCGCGAGCCGCCGAGGCTGGAGCACCACGATCTCGTTCTTTTCCCCCGCCAAGCCGTGCTGCAGCAGCATCTGCGGGATCTGGGTGGATTTGCCGGACCCCGTGGGCGCCTGAACGATCAACCGGCCACTGGCGCGTAGGGTCCGCACGAGGTCGGACTCGAGTTCGTAGATGGGCAGGCTGCGCGCGGACATTGCGGGCAGTTGAAAGTTGAATGGGGAAAGTGGGAAGCCGGAAGGGGCCTAGTCCTTCGTGAAGCCCTAGTTTGGCAGGGCGGTGACTCCGCTCGCCGCCGGGTCTACCCCAGAGCGGCGAACTCACTCGGAAGTCCGCCCGGCGCGGACGGAGTCCACGCCAAACCGCCCAAGCAAACTCAAAAGCCCGCCGGCAGCAGTGCCGCGGCCGGTCCGATAACGGGACGAATCCGGTCCAGCGAGTCGCTGCTGCCACCCGCGTTGCTCGAACCCGAACTCTGATAGGTATAGCGGCCAACAGACTTGGTGATCGTCACTGTCTTGGCCGTGCCGGCGAAGGAGTCGAAGAGAGCCGCAGGGCCCGTGGGGCGGGTCGACGGAACCAGGAGCGCCGGCGGCAGGGTGGCGCCTGTCGCGGCGGCTTGTTTCATTTGCCGTTCGAGTGTCGCCGCCGCCATCCCCGCGTCGACTTCGCCATGCAGCAGGGCAAAGGCCTGGTAGCGGTCCGGCCCGAGCAGGGTCCACATCGTGGCGATGTATTGGTCGCGCAGGGCGGCACTTTCAGAGGATGCCGATGTTTCCAACCGGTATGAGTCCGGGCCAGCTTCCACCATCCTGGTGTTTGCCAGAACCGCGGCATCGACCCGCTGCTTCAGGTCGGCGGAAGCGTCGTTCACGGCACCGAACTCCTCCTCGGATAGCCCGAATGCGTCGGCAAACGAAGGCGGGAAACGGCCGGTGCCGTCAGGCAGAAAGGCAGGAAGAGGAATTCGACTGGTGCCTCCGAGTAACGCAATTCTAGCGGCGGGCCCCGTCGGCTGCGGCCCGATCTTCTGGCTGCGCAGGATACTTGCGAGCCGGCCCAAGCTGTTCACACGGAGCTGTGCCGGAGTCAGGAGTTCCACCTCTTCGACGGCCGGCGGCGCGACCGTAACCTCCGCGGCAGCAACGAGCGGCTCGGGAAGTTGGCGAACTTGAGCGGTCCGCGCTGTGGCGATCCCGGAACGCAGCGCCTCGAGTTGCTGCCGCCCAATCACAATGCCGACGACGCCGATTATCCCAAGCAAAGCGATCAGCACCCATTCGCGGGCATTCGGGCCGGCTTGGCCAGCGGTCGTTGCACCGTCCGGAGTCGTTTTCATGCCACGAATCGTTTTGCTAGGGTATCCCTATTGTTCGAAGCCGGGCGGCAGCAGCCGGTAAAGCGCCGTCCCCAGGTTAAACTCCAGGTATTCCTTGCCCGCGCCCCCGCCGCCTCCGAAGCCGCCGAAGCCGCCGCCATTCGGAGGCGTGGTCCGCTGCGTGATGTTGTAAGTGTACTTTGTACCGGCGTCCACGCGGACGATCGTGTAGTTCCGTGAAGCTCCCGGCCTCGTACTGCCATTCAAGGCGCCATTGGACAGCAACGTGGTCACCGCGCCCCTGAAACCCAGCCCGTCGTAGAGCGCGTAGGCGTCATCGCCGATTTGTTCCTTCACCGCCGACTCCAGTTCGGCCGCCGAATTCTGTGCCACGGAAAGATCACCGAATTCAATCAAGACTTGGTTGTCCGCTGGCTGGCTGACCTTCGACTCCAGCGCGACGCCCGCGGCAATCGCGTCCCGACCCTGCGCGATGGTTTGCTTCAGGTTCTCCACCTTGTCGGCTGACAGCCCGATCAACGACGCAAACGGGTCGATCACTTCGTCGAGTTTCCGGGTCTGCCAACCTTTCCAGCGCAGTTGTCCCGCGAGGCCGCTGTTGATGACCTGCGCCAAGTCGTGGATCTGGTTGGCCGCATTCTGCTCCTTGATCGCCCGCGCTTTCTCGGAGGAGGGAACCCAAAGCTCCGGGTGGCCGGCACCGTTCGGGGCCGAAACCGGCGGACGCAACTGGGCGCTCCTGGCCGTCGCCTCACTGAGGCGCTGCCGCTGAACCTCGCGAATTTCGTCCCGGAGCAGCCGGCTTTCCCACAGCAGCCAGCAGCCGCCAAGCAAAAGGCCGCCGGTCAACAGACGGATCGCAAGCGATCCCCTGAGGGTCATGGGAAACACGTTGCCGGACACTGGCAGCAAGCGGAGGAGCCAACAAGTCTTTTGCCCGGAAGAGCCGCATCAAGGAACTGTGACCGGTCATCCGGCCGGGTCGTCGACCCAGCCGGTCCCCGGTGAACAACCGGTGAGCCAGATTATCCCCAAGTTATTCACAGGTTCCTCGGTGAAGAAGTTGTGCAGTACAAATCCTTCACCTTTGCGGCCCGGGGGACATGGTCTGGATTGTTCCTTGATAGAACAGTCGAAGCGCGGCGGCCTGAAACGGTTTACCGAGAGCACGGCTGGGATAATCCCGGGCGACCGGGGAAAGGTTGGTGGCAGCTGGTGCCACCCTCCCCTCCGCATCCGCGTAAGCGGTTTGGCGGCAGGCAAATCTCACCAGTTCCTCTGGTCGGAGTCGTGTCCGGCCGGTTTTCACGAATCAGGAGCTGAGCGGTTAGGCGCGATTAGAAACCGCGTCCGAGCCGAGTCAGGCCCACAGGAGGTTTCGACCTGTGTGCCCACGTATGTTACCCAGAGGGTTATGGTTGCTACTACGAACGACCAGAACGCGGTCACGTTTCCCGGCGGGGTCCACCCCTGCCAAAAGGCCCCTTCCCTTACCGGATGGGGCGCGCAACGGAAACGGGACGGCGCGGAGTGAGCGGGCCTGGCAAAGCCCGTCAACCTCCTCAATGGGGCGGCGCGAAAAAACGCGTCACCCCGCTGCAAAAGCGAACGCAACCTGAGAGTTAAGAGGTCAGACCCGTAACGCGGGGCCAACGTCCGGTCAAAAGCCGGAGCCGTCCCCGTGGCAACGGTACCGACGCGAAGAGTAAGAATTGCAGGCGTGTCTGTACCACGTCCGGCGAGCCGCCTCCGGCAGGAGATGGCCGAACTGGGCGAAGATACCTCACTCGATAGATTCCAGCCCGCAAGGGCCGGGACGGTCCCGCCATGAGACCGAGACATCCGCATGCCGCGGAGAGTGGCGTCGGGGAGCACACGGCCCGCGAAAGCGAGCGCGCCCAACGGTGTGCCATCGGGAAAGAGCGCGTGGCGAACGCCCACCCCCACATTTGGCCCCGGGACCGCAAGGTCCCGGGGCCTTATTGTTTTCCGGGGCGAAGCACCTCGGAAAATCCTCCGTAGGCTTGGCGAAGGAGGATCTTCGACCCGTGGCTGGCAGGACACACCCTCCCTAGTCCCGGATGCGGAACGACGGAGGGTCTAGCCCTTACGGGATCGGCAAACCGGTAGGGCGAGTCACTCCGTGACCGCCGGGATCGGCAACGCGGACGGCGGCGACGGAGTCGCACGCCCTACCGAATGACGTCGGGCGGAAACGTCCGCATCACCGGAAACCCCGTCCGGCGACTGCCGCGATAAGCTCTTGCTTTCGCCCGGGCCGAATTGCATTTTGGACCTCTTTTTCCAGAGAACATATCGCCCGCGCCATGAACCAGAACATCCGTAACATCGCCATCATTGCCCACGTTGACCACGGCAAGACCACCCTCGTCGACAAGCTCCTCAAGGAGGGCGGCGTCTTCCGCGCCAACCAGCAAGTCGAGGAGCGCGCCATGGACTCGATGGACCTCGAGAAGGAAAAGGGCATCACGATCAAGGCCAAGAACACCTCCGTTCACTGGGGCGACAAGATCGTCAACATCGTCGACACCCCCGGACACGCCGACTTCGGCGGCGAGGTCGAGCGCGCCCTCCGCATGGTCGACGGCGTGCTGCTCGTGATCGACGCCTACGACGGCCCCCAGGCCCAGACCCGTTTCGTGCTCCGCAAGGCTCTCGCCCACGGCCTCAAGGTCGTCCTCGTCATCAACAAGATCGACCGCGAGAACGCCGAGCCCGCCAAGATGTACGACAAGGTCCTTGAACTCCTGATGGAGCTCAACGCCACCGAGGAGCAGTTCGACGCCCCCGTCGTCTACGGGTCCGGCCGCGACGGCTACATGATGTACCACCTCGGGGAGGAGAAGAAGAACATGACCCCCCTCTTCCAGACCATCCTCGACCACGTCCCGCCGCCCTTCGCCAAGCCGTCCGAGCCCTTCCACATGCTCGTCTCGAACATTGACTGGAGCGACTACGTCGGCCGTATCGCCGTCGGCAAGATCCTCGGCGGCGAAGCCAAGATCGGTGAGACCGTGTTTGTCATCCGCCATACCGACGGCAAGAAGGTCCGCGCCAAGATCACCAAGGTCTTCGAGTTCACCGGCCTCGGCCAGCGCGAGGTCGAGACCGCCGTCGCCGGCAACATCGTCGGCCTCTCCGGCTTCGAGGATGTGGACATCGGCGACACGCTCTCCGCCAGCGAGGAGCAGCACGCCCTTCCCTTCACCCAGATCGATCCCCCGACCCTCGAGATGCAGTTCTGCGTCAACGACGGCCCGCTGGTCGGCCGCGAGGGCAAGCTCGTCACCTCCCGCCAGCTGCGCGAGCGCCTGATGCGCGAACTGAAGCTCAACGTGTCCATCCAGATCGAGGACTCCGATAAAGCCGGCGTCTTCAACGTGAAGGCCCGCGGCGCCATGCAGGTCGCCGTGCTGGTCGAGACGATGCGACGCGAGGGCTTCGAGCTCCTCGTCTCCCGCCCCACCGTGATCGAGAAGCGCGGCCCAGAGGGCGAGCGCCAGGAGCCCTACGAGACCGTTTGGATCGAGGTGCCCGACGAGTGCGTCGGCGCCATCATGTCGAATCTCGCCAACCGTAAGGGCGTGCTGACGAACATGGAAAAGCTGCCGCACACCACGATGATCGAGGCCTCGATCACGACCCGCGGCCTCATCGGCATGGAAATCGACGTCGTCAACGCCACCAGCGGCCGCGGCGTCCTGAGCCATCTCTTCAAGGAATACGGCCCGTATGCCGGCGAAGTTCTGACCCGCATCACCGGCACGATCATCGCGACCGAAGCCGGCACCACCACGGGCTACGCGCTCGAGATGGTCCAGGAGCGCGGCAAGATGTTCGTCGGCCCCGGAGAAGAAGTCTACGAGGGCATGATCGTCGGCGAGAATCCCCGCAATGAGGACATCGCCTGCAACGCCGTCCGCGCCAAGGCGCTCACCAACTTCCGTTCCCAGGGCTCCGGCGTAGCCACCGGCCTCACCCCGGCGGCCAAGCTCTCGCTCGAGCGCGCGATCGAGTACATCGCCGCCGACGAGTTCGTCGAGGTCACCCCGAAGAACCTCCGCCTGCGCAAGCGCATCCTGAACAACGGCGCCCGTCAGAAGGCCTCCAAGTCCGGGAAGGCGTAACGGCCCTTCGAGGGAATCATTCCAGCGCGCGGATCACCTCCGCGCGCTTTTTTGCGCCCGGTTGGCTCGAGCGGCAGGGTGCGGTTCGAGGTAGGGCTGAGGCGGTGCCTCAGCC
>CAIYFD010000293.1 GCA_903925425.1 uncultured Opitutia bacterium
GCGCTCCAGCAGCAGCGACAGGCACTCGAAGCCGACTTCACTGTAGCCGAAGAAAAGAATCCGGGGGCGGGACATGTTCCGTCACGCTGGCAGCGCCCTCCCGCGCGGCAACGCGGGAGTTGGAAACGATTGCATAATGGGCTTCGGCAGGGCGTGGACTCGGTCCGCGCCGCTCCGATCCCGGCGGCGACGGAGTCACGCGCCCTACCGGAAAACCCGCCGATTCGACGAATCTCAATCAGTGTGGCCGCCGCGCGAATCGCCGCCACAAGAGAAAGGTCCAGACCGCACCCGCCACGAGGAAGATGCCCGTTACCGAGCCAATTGGGCCGTTCAGGTGCGGAGCTGGACCCACATTGGCCTGCACCACGCTCGCATGCACCCCGGCCGTGAATCCAACGGTCAGGCAGGCGATCCAGCGGAATTGCGTCGCCAGATAGGCCTGCGTTTCACGCCGCCGTTCGGGTGCGAGCCAGTAATCACGGTGCGGCAGGTTCCAGAGCGAGACCGGCGTGCCACGCAGCAACCGCGGCAAGCCCACCGCCCAGAGCAGGGGAAAAACCACGCCGAACGCCGCGATGAACCTCAGGTATGTCGATGGCAGCATCCAACCGTTGGCCACGCCGGCCGCGTTGAAATGCGACGCCACGCGCTCCGGCAAATGCGGCGCCGACTGTGCGACGAAAATGAGAAATCCGGTCTGGAGCAGAACCAGCACCCACCAGGAGATGCGGTCGGCTTTCATCAAAATCGGAATGAAATGGGGCCGATCAGACGGATCCCACCGATCGGTCCAATGGCAAAATCCTACTTCGTCTCCAGCATCTCCCGGACGTGGTAGCGCTGGCGGGCCCGCACGACCTGGTAGGTGCGACCGACATACTCGCCGATTAGCCCGATGCCGACCATCGTCACGCTGATCAGGAAAAACAGGATGCCGAAGAGCGTGAACACGCCCTTGGTGTCGTCGTTGAGGAAAAGCCGGTAGTACGCCAGCACCAGCACGAGCAGGAAGCTGCCCGCCGAGCAGGCCATCGCGAACATCGTGAAGATCTGCAGCGGCGCGAGGGAGAAGCCCGTGATGAGGTCGAAGTTCAGCCGGATGAGCTGGTAGAACGAATAGTTCGAAACGCCCGCGTGCCGTTCCTCGTGTTTCACTCCGACCTCCGCCGGGTTCCCCGAGAAGCTGTAGGCGAGCGCCGGGATGAAGGTGTTGATCGCGCCGCTGCGCACGATCGCGTCGATGATCGGCCGGCGGTACGCCCGCAGCATGCAGCCTTGGTCCGTCATCTCGATGGACGTCGTGCGGCTGCGCACGACGTTGATGAGCTTCGACGCGAGGGTGCGGAAGACGCTGTCCTGCCGGTTGAGCCGGAAGCCGCCGACATAATCGTGGCCGGCCTCGACCTGCGTGAGCAGCTTCGGGATCTCCTCGGGCGGGTTCTGCAGGTCGGCGTCGAGCGTCACGACCACCTCGCCGCGCACGCGCTCGAAGGCCGCCATGATCGCCATGTGCTGGCCGTAGTTGGCGTTGAAATCGACCACCCGGGTGACGTCGGGGCGCGCATTAAACTGCGCCCGGAGCAGTTCCAGCGAGCGGTCGGCGCTGCCGTCGTTGGTGAAGATCACCTCGTAGCTGCGACCCAGCCCGTCGAGCACCGGATAGAGCCGCTGGAACAGCACGGGCAGGTTCGACTCCTCGTTGTAGACGGGGATGACGATGGAGAGGACGGGAGTGGTCGGCACGGGAAGACGGTGGGGCAAATCCGGAACTCAGGAAATAGATATGAAATGTGGAAGGCGGGAAAGAGCCGATCTCAATGCACTCCCTTGGGATCATCCCGCCGCAACATTCCGGCTCCTGGTTTCCTGCTTTCCACATCCCTCATGGTTTCAGGTTTTGCCTGATAATCCCCATCAGCGCGTCCACCACGCGCGGCACATCGGCGTCGGCCATGGTCGGGAAGAGCGGCAGCGTGAGGATGTTCCGGCCGGCGTACTCGGCGTGCGGGAAATCGCCGTCCTTCCAGCCAAGCTTCCGGTAGAGCTTGAAAAGGTGGATTGCCGGATAATGCACCCCACTGCCAATGCCGGAAGCCTGGAGCTGCTCCATGATCGCGGCCCGTTTCACGGTCAGGCGCTCCTCGGGCAGCATCACCTGAAACATGTGCCAGTTGGCATCGGTGAAATTCGGGAGCGGCAACCCGAGGCCGAGCCGGCTCGCGCCGGCCGCCTCGAATTTCGCGAGATAGGCGCGCGCGAGCACGCGGCGGCGTTCCGTGAACTCGACGAGGTGGGGCAGCTGGCCGAGGCCGACCCGCGCGGCAACATCGGTCAGGTTGAACTTCCCGCCGACGATCTCGCACTCCATGCCATCGAGCCCAGTACGCACCACACCCTGCAGGCGGTACTGCTCGGCCAACTTGGCCTCGGGCTCGTCATTGAGCACCAGCGCGCCGCCTTCGATCGCAGTGATGTTCTTGTTCGGGTGAAAACTGAAGGAGACGAAATCGCCAAACGCGCCGATGGGCTTGCCCTGCCACGTGCTCCCGAACGACTGCGCGGCGTCCTCGATCACGCGGAGCTGGTGCTTTTTCGCGAGGGCGTGGAGCCGGTCGCGATCGACCGGCAGTCCCGCCAGGTCGACGGGCATGATCGCGCGGGTGGCGGACGTGATCGCCGCCTCGACGCGGCCGAGATCGAGGTTCCGCGTCGCGGGATCGAGGTCGACGAACACCGGCCGCGCCCCGACCGCGAGGATGACATTGCTCGTCGCGACCCAGGTCAGTGGCGTGGTGATGACCTCATGACCCGGGCCGATACCGGCGATCCGGAGCGCGATCTCCATTGTGCAGGTGCCGGAGTTGAAGGCGCGGACCGGCCGGCCGCCACAGTGCGCCGAGAGTGCCGCCTCAAAGGCTTTCACCTGGGGACCGGACGTGATCCAGCCGGAGCGCAGCACCTCCACGACGCCCTGGATCGTCGCATCGTCGAGCGTGGGCCGGGTGAGAGGGATGTGGTTGGGAGCGGACATCAGGTGGAGAAACACTTTTTAACCACGGATTTCACGGATTACACGGATTGAAATCGGGCATGGCGATCAAACGGCAGGTACTGAAACTCCGAAGCTCGATCCGGATCCGAACTGATGGTTTCTGCTCCTCATCCGTGCAATCCGTGAAATCCGTGGTTAAAAACTGCCGAGTCCGATCTCCGATCAGGGTTGGTTGCTGATGAGCAAATGGCCGCGGGTTTCGGCGAGCAAATGATAGGGGAAAGTCGGATCGGCCAGCAGCGCCTTCACTTCCGCGCCGTCGTTCAGCGCCACGACCCAGATCCGGCCGGGCCCGGACCATTGCCGCCTGAATTCCGCCTGGTCGATGAAGCGTCCACTGCTCCGCGCCGCGGGATCGATGGCGAGCTCGAGTTCGTCCGGCCAGTCGACCGTGCCGACCTCGCGGCCGGTGTAATAGACGAAGTCGTGGAAAAAGCCGCGAAAGTGGTACACGCGGTCGCCGGGCTTGATCCTGGGGGCGGCGAACTCCGCCAGCTCCTTGGTGCTGATCCGGGCAAAATCATCCTGCCCCGTCGCGACGGCCGCGTAAAAGCCGGCGGCGGTCACGGCCAGCGCCGCCAGCGCCGGACGCACCCCGCGGTGACGCGCGAACCAGGCCGCCGCGACCCCGCCGCTCAGCAGGAACACCGCGCCGAAGATAGCATTGTCCTGCACCGCCAGCCGCACCGCCTCCACCCGGATGATTCCCGGCCGGAAGGCGGCGATGATCAAAGCCGCCCCGAGGAGGCCCGAGAAAAAGCCAAAGAACCGCAGACCCCAACGCAGCCGGGCCGCGGACCGGGACTCGTCGACCTCGGCGAACCACGCGCCGAGCAACACGGCCAGCGGCGGGAAAACCGGCAGGATGTACGGGATCAGCTTCGACTGGGATTTACTGAAGAAGAGCAGGATGAATGCGGCCCAGAACACGAGGAACCACGCATCGGCGTTCTCCTTCCGCGCCGCCCAGCCGCCACGGAGGCGTGCGCGCAGCGCCGGCCAGAGAAAACCCGTCCACGGGAAAAGCCCGAGCAGGATGATCGGCAGGAAAAACCACCACGGCTCGCCGCGGGCATGGGTCGTGGTCGTGAAACGCTCCCAGTGCTCATGGATGAAATAAAACGACGCCCACTGCGGGTTGCGCTGCGCGGCGAGCAGGTGCCACGGCAGCGCGATCGCGAGGAAAAGCAGCAGCCCGGTCGGCAGATAGAGCGGCCGCAGCCGGCGCCACTGGTTGAAGAGCAGCAGCCAGAAAAACATGACCGCGCCGGTCAGCAGGAATCCGATCAGGCCCTTGGTCAGCGTCGCCAGCGCCGCGCTCGCGTAGAGCCCGTAGAAGAACCACCGGCGGGCCGAGCCGGGTTTTTCCCGCACGCCGAGGATGAAACAGAAGAGCGTCGCGGTCATCAGTGTCGACACCGCCATGTCGAGCGAAAGGATCCGCGAGAACGCAAAGAAGAGCAGCGAGGCCCCCAGCACGACCGCGGCGCCGATCCCCGCCTTGCGCCCGTACAACCGCCGCGCGGCCGCATAGGTCAGCAGGATTCCGGCAAGACCGAACCCGGCCGGGATCGCGCGCATCGCCCATTCACTTGGGCCGAACGCCTCCTGCAGCACCGCCCCGATCCAGTAGACCAGCGGCGGCTTTTCAAAATAAACCACGCCGTTCAGCCGCGGCGTCACCCAGTCCCCGGTCGCCACCATCTCGCGCGGGATCTCGGCGTAGCGGCTCTCGTCGGGATTGGCCAGCGGAGCACTCCCGAGTTGCAGCCCGTAAAGCCCGCCGAAGAGCAGCGCCAGCAGCCAGAGGTCGCGCCCCCAGGGAGCGGCGTTGTGCGCGTCGGTTGTGGAGGCGTCGGACATTTTCAGGGCGGAGGAAGAATTCGCCGGACGGGTCGCGGATTGGCGATTCAATTAGGCAGGGCGGGTTATCCGTAACCCGCCGGGTTTTCAGACGCGATTCGATCGCGGCGCGTTAGGGATAACGCGCCCTACCTGCCCGCCTCGCGGGCGTACTTCGCCTGGTCCTCCGTGCTCACGGCCTGGTAGCCGCCCGTCTTGTAGAGGTAACTCGCGGTCTGGTAGTAGGCGATCGTCTCGGCGGTCCGCTGCTCCGGCTTCGGGATCAGATCAAAGGTCTGCGGGTTGAAGGTGTACTCGGCGGCCTGGCGCACGGGCGAAAGCACGTTGAGCTCGCCGCCCTTGTACAGGCCGAGCTTCTGGTAGTTGCCGATCAGGGCGCGCGGGTCCGACAACGGCTTGCGGACATCCCAGCCGTAGAACCGGCTCGCGTAGCTCCAGTTCAGGAGACCGAGCATGGTCGGAGCGAAATCCACCTGGCTCGCGAGCGCCGCCACATGCCCCGGCGCGATCTGCCCGCCGGGCGTATAAATGATCAGCGGAACGTGGTAGTTCTGCACCGGCAGCGCGGTCTTGCCCGCGACCGACGCACAGTGGTCGCCGACGATCACGAAGACCGTGTTTTTGTACCACGGCTTCGACTCCGCGTCGCGGAGGAACTGCCCGATCGCGTAGTCCGAGTACTTCACCGCACCGGAGCGGCCCGACTCCTTCGAGGGCAGGTCGATCTTGCCGTCGGGGTACGTGAACGGCCGGTGGTTCGACGTGGTCATCACGAAGTAATGAAACGGCTTGCCGGCGGCGACCGAGGCATCGGCCTCGCGCATCGTCCAATTGAACAGGTCCCCGTCGCACGCGCCCCACGCGTTGGCGAAGGTGATGTCCTTCGACGCCACGGAGGCCCGGTCCACGATCCGGTAGCCGTTGTGGCCGAAGAAATAGTTCATGTTGTCGAAGTAACCGTAGCCGCCGTAGATGAAGGCGGTGTCGTAACCCCGGGTGTTGAAGACCGAGCCGAGCGTGAACAGGCCCTCGTTGCGCGGGCGTTTCACGAGCGAACGGCCGGGCGTCGGCGGGAGCGAGAGCGAGAGCGCCTCCATGCCACGGTCGGTGCGCGTGCCGGTAGCGTAGAAGTTGTCGAAGACCAGGCTGCGGGCCGCGATCGCCTCGAGGTTCGGCGTGAGTTGCGAGGCGCGGTTGAAGATGCTGAGGAAGTCCGCACTCAGGCTTTCCACCGTGATCTGGACCACGTTGAGCTTCAGCTCGGGGCCCTCGTTGCGGATGAAGCGCAGGGTGTCGTGCGGATCGGAGCCGAGCGTCTTGCCCTGGTCGGCCGCGAGGACGCCCTGCAGGCGCTTGAAGGCGTCGTCGACCGGAAGGGTTTGATAGAACTGGTCGTAATCGAGCTCGTTGTTCCAGAAGGCGGCGAAGAGCGACCAGACACCGTCCTTCGCCAGCTCGCGGTTGTAGTTGTTGGCGAAGTTGGGGAGTTGGCCCGAGTCGAGACCGAAGCCCGCGAGGGCCGCGGCGAGGAGCCAGACGCCGCCGTCAAACAGGCGCCGCCGGAACGACTGCGGCTCGGCCGCAAACCAGCGCGGGATCAGGCGCGTGCGCCAGAACAGCGCGTAACCGACGAGCGTCGCCGCGAAAAGTCCCGCATAGATCAGCGGCATCGGGTACGACTCCCGGA
>CAIYFD010000294.1 GCA_903925425.1 uncultured Opitutia bacterium
AAGATGAAGCTGGGATTGATCTGAAGCGGAGCGGCGCTTTCCCGCGTTTGCGCGCGGGGGGCGGGCCCGCCGGTTGAGGTCTTTCCTGCTCGGGCCAATGGGCTGGGTCAAAACCCGCCCGATGAAACCGGATACCCGCATCGATACCCAGCTCACCCAATCCGTCCCATCTGTCCAGCCGATGCTCCGGCGCCTGCGCCCGCTCGTTGGTCGCGCCTGCACCGAGCCACCGGCGCTGAGCGACTCAGCGTTTGCCGCCCCACCCCGCCATCTGCTGCTGTACGGAACGAAATCGGCTCTCCAGGAAGTCGCGCGGGTAAATACTCCCGCCACCGAAACCTCCGCCGCCGAAACCGCCCCCGCCGCCGCCCCGGCCCTCAAATTCACTCCGGGACGTCATCGCATTGTCCTCCAAGATCAGCGGCAGGTTCACTAGCGCCTCCAGCTTGTCCACCAGCGGGATCAACGCCTCGCGGTTGAAGGCCTTGGCCACGATGTCGCGCACCACCTCTTGGTAACGCGCGGCCGACTGCGGGTCGGACAGCAAACGGGAGGACAGCGGGTTGCTGGAGGACCACGGCGCCATCAGGTCGATGCCATACATCCCGGTGTTGGAAAATCCCCCCCGACCGCCACCGCCGTTCCCCATCGCGCCGTCCTCATCCCAAGGGATGAAACGGAAGCGATTGTCCTTCGGGTCGAGATAGATGAAGAAATTGTGCGAGCCCCGCAAAAAGCTGTCGCTCCCATGGATCAGGGCGTGGACCGCGAGGAAGCGCATGAATTCGTCCACATCGAGGTACGACTCGATCTTGGTGCGGAACTCCTCGACCGGCGCCCGGTTCACCAACCGGGCAAATTCGATCACGCGTTTCGCCTCCACGTCCGTGGCTTCGCGTTCCGGACGATAGATCCCCGTGTAGTTCGCCCAGTCCTCACCGAGGTAGGTGACGCCGCCATTCATCCGCTCCGGCTTCATCAGCAGGCCTGTGCCGGGCGGGAGCGCCTGCTTCAGAAAGCCCTTGTTGACGTTCTCGATCACGGTGAAGAGCCCGCCGTAGGCGTCGTCGTACAGGCCGGGCACCGTGTAGCGCACCTCGGCGTAGGCCGTGCGCGAGGCTGGCACGCCCGCCATCCGAAAAATGGCGAAGACCATCGCCTCGCGTGTCCGCGACGGATCGCGCCCACCGGAATTGAAGTTGATCGTCTGCAGGCCGTCCCAGTCGCCCTTGCCGCCAAAGAGCTCCGTCTTGACCTTGATGCTGCGGTGCATGCCCGCGTCAGGTGAGTAACTGCCGTTGCCCTTGTAGCGAAAGGCCACGTCCTTGATCGTCTTGCCGGCCACGGTCATGTCGGTGTGCACCCACGGGAAATTGCCGCCAAACCCGCCGCCGACGTGCACGATGCGGCCGTCCGCGCGCGTGATGTCATCCTCCAAGCTGTCGACCATGATCGCCCCGCCCCGGACCACGTAGGTGTCCCGCTCCAGCACATCCCACTCGGCACGCGGAATCGTCACCTGGACCTGGTGCAGTCGGGCAATATCCGCCAGGGCCTCCGCCCCTGCCCCGCGGCCCTTCGCGGCGGCCGCGGCTACCGGGAGCGGGACCTTGGTTGCGGGCATTTTTTCCGCCACGGGCGGCGGAGTCTTCTCAGGTCCGACCAGCGCCTGGGGCTCGGCTGCTATGCCCAGCGTCACCGCCGCCAGCAGCAGCGCGACCTTCACGCCGCAGGGGCGGAATCCTTGACGGGTGGGCTCGGGGTGGAGCGGCATCGGGGGCAAACGATGCAAGGACCGTGCCCGTCACCGGGGTGATTTCAACCCCCATTCGGGAACAGGAATCCCGCCTGCACACTTGCCAACCCGGACATGCCCGCCAACGTTTCCGACCCCATGCACTTCGACAATCTCCAGCCCGGTCTTTCCGCTCCCGTCCCCCGCGCCGACGACGATGATGATGACGAAGACGAGGGCGGTCAGATCGCCAAGCGGACGCCGGTCGCCATGCTGCTGCAGAAGAAGTTCCTAGAGCAGCGGAAGCTTTTCCTCTGGGGCGCCGTCACCGACGAGACCGCCAAGGACCTGGTCGAGAAACTCCTCTATCTCGAATCCGTCGCCCCCGGGAAG
>CAIYFD010000295.1 GCA_903925425.1 uncultured Opitutia bacterium
ATCGACTTCGGCCAGAAGCCGACGACGAGCAGCGCGACGAGGAGGATGAGGGCCGGGACGCGGTCGCCCCAGGCCAGATCGGCCGGCGGGTTCGCCGCCATCACGCTGCTCAGCGCCGGGGTCGGCGCACCGAAAAACACCCGCGCCACCGCCCGCAGGCCGTAGATCGCGGAAATGATCACGCCGGCGACGGCCGCCGCGGCGACCCACGGGGAAACGTTCCAGAGCGCGACGAAGATGCTGAGCTCGCCCCAGAAGTTCGCAAAGCCCGGCAGACCGATGCCGGCGAGCGTCGCCGCCACGAAGAACGCCGCGAGGACGGGCGTCTTCTGCGCCAGCCCGCCCATGTCGGCAAGGTCGAAGGTCTGCGTGCGTTGGTGAATGCTGGTCGCGAGCAGGAACATCAGCGCCACCGAGAAGCCGTGCGCGACCATCAGGAGCACCACGCCGCCCGTGCCGAGGGTCGAGAAGCAGACCAGTCCGAGAAAGGCGTAGCCCATGTGCATCACGGAGCTGTACCCAATCATCTGCTTGAGATCGCGCTGAGCGATGGTGATGAGACCGACCACCAGCACGTTGCCGAGCGCAAGGATCGCGATGATATTGCCATGCGCATGGGCGGCTTCAGGCAGGAGCGGAATCGCCACCTGGATCAGGCCGTAGAGGCCGAACTTCTTCAGCACGCCGGCATGCAGCATCGCCGCCGAGCTCGGCGCGGCGCCATAACCCAGGGGCGCCCAGGTGTGGAACGGCCAGAGGGAAACGAGGATGCCGAAACCGGAAAGTAGCAGGCCGAAGGCGTACTTCTGCGCGGTCGCCGCGATCGGCTGGGCCGCCACGGCCTCGCGCAGCGCCATCAGGTCGAAGGTGTTCGCGCCGCTCTTCACGTAAATCGCGATCAAGCCGAGCAGCGAGAGCATCGCTCCAACCGTGAGGTAGATCGTCATCTTCATCGCCGCATAGTTGCGGTCACGTCCGCCCCACATGCCGACCATGATGAACGTCGGGATCAGGGCCAGCTCGTGGAAGAAATAGAGGAAGAAGATGTCCTCGCTCGCGAAGATTCCCATCAGGCCCGCCTGCATGAAGAGCAGGAGCATCAGGTAGAGCTTGATCCGCTCCGCGGTGGAGCGAATCGCATAGAGCCCGGCCGCCAGGCCGACGAGTCCGGCAAGCACGAAGAGCGGCAGCGACACGCCGTTGAGTCCGAGCGCGAGGCTGATCCCGAAGCCCTCGAGTCCGGTCGAGGCGCGCACAAACCACGCATACTGCGCGCCGTTATTCGCCGGGAAAGTCGCCCAGCACACCACCGAGATCAGCGCAGGCAGCCCGAAGCCGAGATAGGCCAGACGCTTCGACCAGCGCTGGGGCAGGCCGCACAGGATCGCGACCGCAACCGCAAACGGCGCCGCGATGGACAGGAAAAGAGGATTGGAGAGAAGAGCGTTCATCGCGGTTCAGAACACTCCCGCGACGTAGGCCCAGAGGAGCGCCACGCCGGCGAGGAACCAGTAAACATAAACGTGCAGGCTACCGACATGCGACGCGCGGGCGCCGAGACCCAGCAGGCCGGCGACTCCCGCCGAGCCGCGGACGATCAGCCCGGACAGGATGACCTGCTCGAGGAAGTTCAGCAGCATCGCGAATCGCTGCTGCACCTTCGCGACGTAGTAGTCGTAGGCCGTGTCGAACGAACCTTTGAGGGCGGACAACGCACCAAACAAACCGGGCGATTTCAGCGCCAACGCGTCGTCGGCCGCCGGCTTGTAGAGCACCCAAGCCGCCGCGAGACCGACCAGCATCAGGGCATCGCCAATCAATGGGACGAGGAGCCCCTCCTCATGCGGGATCAAGCTCCACACACCGTCGAACAGGTGGCTGTACAAGCTGGTGTAGCCGGCCAGGGCCGACAGGACCGCGAGCAGCACAAGCGGCAGCGTCATGTTCAATCCACCCTCATGGGCGTGCGCGGACTCCTCGCTCCGCGGCGTCCCGAGGAAGACGAGAATCCACAGTCGCACCATGTAAAAGGCGGTCAGAATCACAGTGAACCCAAGCACGGCGAAGACCGCGCGGTTCTTCTCCAGAGCGAGATAGAGGATCGCATCCTTCGAAAAGAAACCCGCGAGGAAGGGCATGCCGATGATCGCCAGCACGCCGATCGTGAAGGTGAGGAACGTCAGCGGCATCTTCACCTTCAGCCCGCCCAGCTTGAAGATATCCTGCTCGTGGTGGCACCCGTGGATGACCGAGCCCGAACCGAGGAACATCAGGGCCTTGAAAAAGGCGTGGGTCGTGAGGTGGAACATCGCGGCGCCGACGCCGGCGGCGATGGCGGTCTCGCCCGCGCCTTCGCCCCGGAGCGACCCCAACCCAAACGCCGCGACCATGTAGCCTAGCTGTGAAAGCGTAGAGTAAGCCAAGACCTTCTTGATGTCGCGCTGCGTGATCGCGCAGAGGGCGGCGTAGAGCGCGGTCGCTGTGCCGGTCCACATGATGATCGTGAGCGCATCCGGCGTCATCAGCACATTGATCCGGCAAAGCATGTAGATACCAGCCGCGACCATCGTGGCGGCGTGGATCAGGGCGGAAACGGGCGTCGGACCCTCCATCGCATCCGGCAGCCAGACGTGCAGCGGCAGCTGGGCCGATTTGCCGACTGCGCCGCAGAAAAGCAGCAACGGGATCATTGTGCTGAAGACGTGTTTGTCTCCCAGCGCGGTGAGATTGACCGTCCCGTTCAGCCAGTAACAGGCGACAATTCCGAGCAGGAAGCCGAAGTCGCCCACGCGATTAACGATGAAGGCCTTCTTGGCGGCGTCGGCCGCGGACTGCTTCTCGTGAAAGTGGTTGATCAGCAGCCAGGAGCTGAAACCGACCAGCTCCCAGAAGATGAACATCATGAAAAGATTGTCGGCCAGAACGATGCCGATCATCGAAAACATGAAGATCGAGAGCCCGCCGAAGTACCGGCCCCGGCACGGGTCGTCGCGCATGTAGCCGAGCGAGAACACATGGACGCACAGGCCGACGATGCCGACGATGCAGAGCATCAGCGCTGCGAGGTCGTCGAACTTGATCCCGAGCGAGAGCGAGAAATCACCGAGGCGGAGCCACTCCATCGAGGCGGTGAAGCGTTCGCCGTGGATCGCGAGGATGATCGCGATCGCCGCCATCGCCGCCGCCACCGTGGTCGCCAAGACCGCCGCCGCCCCACCCACCCGGCGCAGGAACAGCGCGATCACGACCGCCGAGGCCAGCGGCAGGAGCAGGACGAGAATCGCGTGCTGGAGCATCGTCATGGCGTCAGCTTTTCAGCGAATTGAGTTCGTCGACCTGCACGGTCTGGCGCTTGCGGAAGAGCGCGACGATGATGGCGAGGCCGACCGCAACCTCGGCGGCGGCCACAGTGAGGATGAAGAAAACGAAGATGTGCCCGTCGAGCGCGCCGTTGAAGCGCGAGAAGGCCACCAGCGCCAGGGTCGAGGCGACGAGCATCAGCTCGAGGCACATGTAGATCACAAGGGTGTTCTTGCGCAGGAGCACACCGAAGAAGCCGAGCGCGAAGAGCAACCCGCTGAGCACGAGGTATTCGCTGAGGCCGGCGTTCATTTGGTCTCCTCCTCAACGGGGTGTTTCCGGCTGAGCACGATCACGCCGAGCATGGAGATCAGCAGGAGGAAGCCGACGACCTGCACCGGCAGCAGGTAGGTCGTGAAGAGCATCTCGGCGTAGCGCTTGAGCACCGCGCCCACCGGGGCCTGCCCGACGGCGGTCGGCACCGCCACCGCGGCGAACTGCGTGCGGTTAACAAGAGTCGCCAGTCCCGTGAGCAGCAGGGCGAGGCCGATCGCGCTCGCGATGGCCGTCATGGGCTTGAACGGCTTTCGCACGCCGCCCTGCACATCGAGCAGCATGACGATGAAGAGGAAGAGCGCGACGACCGCACCGGCGTAAACCAGCACGAGCAGCGCCGCCAACAGGTAGGCATCAAGCAGCGCAAATAGCCCGGCCACGCCGACCAGCGAGAGCAACAGGCAGAGCGCAGCGTTCACGGCGTTCTTGTTCACGATCACCCCCACGGCGGTGATTACCGTAAAAAACGCGAAGAAGTAGAAGAGAACGTGGGGCATGTGGCTCAGTGTGCGCTGCCGTGTTCCGCGGCGTCCTTCTTCTTGTCCCACTTGAAATGCTGGTCCGGCAGCGTGCCGCCGAGCTCGTAGAGCCGGGCCTTGTTGTTGACCATCTCCGCGCGGGAGTAGCCGCTCATCGAGAATTGGTTCTGGAGGAAGATCGCCTCCTCGGGGCAAACCTCCTGGCAAAGCCCGCAGTAGATGCAGCGGAGCATGTCGATGTCGAACTCCTGCGGGGCCTTCTCGACGTGCTCGCGGCCACTGCCCTCCGGCACGGTGCCGGGAATGATGCGGATCGCCTTGGGCGGGCAGACAAATTCACAGAGCTGGCAGGAAACGCATTTCTCCCGGCCGTGCGGATCCATCACCAGCGTCGGCACCCCGCGGTAGCCCGTCGGGATCGCCGGGCGCTGCTCCGGGTACTCCAACGTGAGCTTTGGCTGGAACATGTGCCGCAACGTCGTCCTCAACCCGGCCGCGATCTGCGGCAGGTAGGTGCGCTCGGCCAGGGTGAGCGGTGCACGTTTGACGGGGATGACGGCCATGGGTTGGAAGGTTAAAGCTCGGGTTGCAGCCACGCGATCAGCAGCGCGTAGGCGATCAGGTTGCCGATCGAGAGGGGCAGCAGCTTCTGCCAGCCGAGCGCCATCACCTGGTCGTAGCGGAAACGCGGCACCGTCCAGCGCACCCACATGAAGAGGAAGAGCATCGCGACCACCTTGCCGAGGAAGATCACGAGCGAGAGCAGGGCGACCGCGAGTGGCAGGCCGGTGAGGTGCAGCCAGCCCGCCAGCGAGGCGAGCGGC
>CAIYFD010000296.1 GCA_903925425.1 uncultured Opitutia bacterium
CTCCGATAAATTCCGACAATCAATCCGACCCAAGAACGAGAAAGAGTACGAGGAACGAGAACGAGTGACGATCTCATGACTTCCCCTCCTTGTCCTTGGACGCGATCACGACGCCGCCGAGGAGCGCCACGGTCAGGATGACGCCGACGATGAGCAGACCGGCCACCTGCGTGCCGGCGAGTTCCTCGCCGAGCTGGCGCACCGACACCGCCGGGGCCGTCTCGGAGATCTTGCCGAGCGGCGAGCCGAGGATCGTGCCGACCAGCACGCCGGCCACGGCGCCGGCCGTGAGCAGCGCCCAGGTGGCGCGGGTCACCGACTCGGGCACGATATCGAGGTCATGGAACGAGCGCCGGGTGAGCAGCACCGCGAACAGCGAGAGCATCGAGACCGCGCCGACATAGACGAGCAGCTGCGCGAAGGCGACGAACTCGGCGCCGGCCCAAAGGTAGAACGCCGCGATGCCCGCCCAGTTGCCCACAAGCAGCAGCACGCTGTGGACGAGGTTGCGCAGGCACATCGCCAGCGAGGCGCTGGCGAGAATGAGGACGGCGATGACGGCGAAGGCGATCATTCGGCGTAGCGGTAGGTCCGCGGGGCCTGGCCCTTTGTCAGGCTGCGTCCGATCAGGGCGAAGGGCACCACGATGATGACGGCGCAGATGAGCCAGCGCACCGCGTAGGGCAGGGCGGCGGTGAGGTGCCAGACGGTGCTGTTGGCGAGATTGATCAGGCACAGCGGCACGAGAAACTGCCACGACAGATGCATCAGCTGATCCATCCGCAGCCGGGGCAGGGTGGCGCGGATCCAGATGAAGCCCATCAGCAGGGTCAGCAGCTTGACCGCAAACCAGACATAGGACGGCACGATCTGCAGAAACGGGAGCGGGGCGTTCCAGCCGCCGAGGAAGAGCGTCACGGCCATGCCGCTGAGCGCCGTCATGCCGAGGTACTCGGCCATGAAGAAGAGCGCGTACTTGAAGCCCGAGTATTCCGTGAGATGGCCGGCGATGAGTTCGCTCTCGGCCTCGGGCAGGTCGAAGGGCGAGCGGTTCGACTCGGCGAGGGCCGCGATCATGAACATGACGAAGCCGGCGAAGCCCCACGGCGTGAGCACATACCAGTGCGGGATAAGACCCCAATGGTATGACGACTGGGCGGCGACAATGCCCGTGGTCGAGAGCGAGCCGGCGATCATCACGACCGGCACGAACGAAAGGATCAGCGGGAGCTCGTAGCTGATGAGCTGGGCGAGGGCGCGCATCGCGGCGAGCAGGGCGAACTTGTTGCGGCTGCCCCAGCCGGCCATGAAGACCGCCAGCTCGGTCGCGGCCCCGGCCGCGAAGAAGTAGAGGACCGAGGCATCCATCTCGACGGGCACGAGGTAACGGCCGAACGGGATGACCGCGAAGGTCATCAGCGACATCGCGAGCATCGCGACCGGTGCGATGAAGTGTAGGATCTGGTCGGCCTCGCGGGGGACGATGTCCTCCTTGGTCAGCATCTTGATGCCGTCGGCCATCGGCTGGCCGAGGCCCCAGATCTTGCCTTCAGTGAATTTGAGGAACGGGAAGCGGGCCGTGTAGGGCAGGCCGGTGCGATTCGGGCCGGGCCGGTTCTGGATGCGGCCGAGGGCCTTGCGCTCGATGAGGGTGAGAACGGCAAAGAGGCTGCCGAAGATGGCGAGGACCGCGATGACCGCGATCAGGCCCTGCAAGAGCCAGTTCCAGGGTGCCGGCAGCCAGTCGGTGGCGGCATCGCGGAGCGTGACCGGAAAACGCTCGAGGAAATCGGCGTTCATGTGGAGATGCCTTTCCGCGGGTAGGGCGCGTTATCCTTAACGCGCCGGCTGGACATGGTCGGAGCCGAACGCGGCGGGTTAGGGATAACCCGCCCTACCACCTGAGGATCTTTGCCAGATTGAATCATGCGGTGGGCTTGGCGTCGGGTGCCGCCGGCTTGGGCGCAACCGCCGGAGCTGGGGCTGCCGCCGGAGCGGCCGGTTTCGGGGCGGCAGCAGCGGCGGCCGCGGCGGCGGCTTTGGCGGCGGCGGCCACCTTCGCTTTTTCCTCGGCGGCCTTGCGCTCGGCGGCGAGGCGGCCGTCCACCTCGGCGGCTTCCGTGGGCCGGATCTCGTGGAAATAGGTGTTCGGCTTGGCGAGCTGCTCGCGGTTCAGGAGCAGCGCGCTGAAGCGGTCGGTCGTCGCGATCTCGAATTCCTGGTCCATCTTGATCGCGTCGAACGGGCAGACCTCGACGCAGATCTGGCAGCTCATGCAGACGGAGGTGTCGATCGCGAACACCGCGGGGTAGAGCTGGGGTTTGCCGGTCGCGTCGGGCTTCTTGTCCTTGCTCTTCTCGATGTAGATGCACTGCGGCGGGCATTCCTTCTCGCAGATCTGGCAGGCGACGCAGCGCAGCGCGCCCATCGGGTCCGTGGCGTTGTCCGTGACCAGGAACGGGAAATTCCGGAAGGCCTCGGGCAGCTTCTCCTTCACCTCCGGGTACTCGACCGTCGTGTACCGGGCAGGGTCATAGAAGCTCCCCACGAGGTTTTTCGCGGTGACTGCCAGACCTTGAAGTAAGCCGGATCCGAGCATGGGAAATCTAGTTGGAAGAATGTGGAAAGGAGGAAAGCGGGTAGTCGGAAGATCCGGACTGAATCCGATCTCCTGATTTCCAGCTTTCCACATTTGCCCGGGTTTTCATCGATCCACTTCCCCCAGCACGATGTCGATCGAGCCAAGGATGATCACGGCGTCGGCGATGGTGTGGCCGACGCAGAGGTCCTCGAGCACGGTGAGGTTGATGAACGACGGCGGGCGCACCCGGTAGCGGTACGGGTTGGGCGTGCCGTCGCTGATGAGGAAAAAGCCGATCTCGCCCTTCGGTCCCTCGATGCGGCCGTAGGCCTCGCCGGCCTTCGGGCGCAGGCCGCGCAGCTTGGCCTTGGGGTCCGTGATCGGGCCGCCGGGGACGTCCTTCAGCACCTGGTTGAGCAGGCCGATGGACTCCCGCATCTCGAGGACGCGGATCATATATCGGTCGTAGGTGTCGCCGTGCGCGCCGAGCGGCACGCGGAACTTGTAGCGCGGGTAGATCCCGTAGCCGTCGACCTTGCGGATGTCGTAGTCGACGCCGGCGGCGCGGAGCATCGGGCCGGTGATGCCGGCGCTGATCCCGAGCTTGGGCGTCAG
>CAIYFD010000297.1 GCA_903925425.1 uncultured Opitutia bacterium
CACCGAGACACAGAGAACACAGAGTTCGAAACCAGTTTGGGTTCGACCTCCGCGCTCTTTGCCTTGGCACGCTGCGCGCCTTCTCTGTATGCAACCAATCGGGAAAGTTTGAATGGATCGCGGCTGACTCACCGAGTCAGCCCTACCATTCAATCCATCACCTTACGCCGCCCGGAAACTCCGCCACTTGGACAGGGGCAGGCTGGCGATCGCGATTACGGCCAGCTGCGAGACGCCAAACATGCTCAGCCAGAAAAAGGCCGAGTCGGTGAAACCGTAGCTGTGCAAGCCAACGCCGAGCATGTTCACGCCGAACCAACTCCAGGCGGTGACGATGTTGCCGAAGACCGCAAGGTTCATCAGGCCGCGGGCCTTCACCAGGCCGCCCCAGCGGGCGTGCAGGATGATGGCGTTCCAGAGCACGATGATCAGCGCGCCGTTTTCCTTCGGGTCCCAGCCCCAGAAACGACCCCAGGACTGGTCGGCCCAGATCCCGCCGAGCACGGTGCCGACGAGGCTGAACAGCGTCGCAAAACACACGATCGCATAGACCATCCGGGTCAGCGCGTCCGCGGTCGCCTTGTCGAGCGACTTGGTGAAAAAGCCGCGCAGGATGTAGATCAGGGCAAGGAAACCCGCGAGGAAGGTGGCCGCGTAACCGGCGGTGACGACCACGACGTGGGTCGCCAGCCAGAAGTTCGAGTCGAGGACCGCCCGCATCATTTCCAGCGTGTCACCCGTGAGCGAGAGATGGTGGGCGATCAGCAGGGTGCAGAAGCCGATCCCGCCGGCCGCGACGTTGCCGACCGAGTTCTTGTAGAAGTACTCGAGCACGAGGCAGAGCCCCACCGCACCCCAGCCGACAAAGAGCGCCGACGAGTAAAGATTCGTGACCGGCGGGCGGCCCTCGAGCCACATGCGGGTGGCGATGCCGACGGTGGTGAGCACCCAGGCCAGCGCGATAAGCGAGAAAGCCGACCGTCGCAGCTGGTCGGTCCAGCCGACCCATGACCCGACGCCGAGGAAGAGGGCGAGGAGGAAAAAAATCATCCCGACATAAAACGGCTGGGCCGAATTAAAGCGGGTCTCGACGTCGCCGCGCTTGAAGGCGTCGGCATACCGCGCGGCCAGGGGCTCGCGGATACCGTTGAGTATCTGGTTAAATTGCTCCGGCTGGCTGTTGCGCCATGTCTGTGCGAGTCCGGCAAAGGCGAGGGGCATCGCGCCGACGGGCTGTCCGCCGAGCGCGTCCATGAGCTGGGCGCCGACAGGGCGCCAGGCGGTCGGGTCCGGGGCGCCTTCGGGCGGCGGCACGGCACTGAGATGCGCCCATTTTCCCATGTCCTGGAACGCCATGCCGAGGTTGGTGATCTTCTCGATCGCGGCGGCGGCGCTGGGCTGGCCGGCGCGCTTCGCCAGCTCGGCCTCGGCGCCGGCGGCGCGGATGGCGGGGAAGGCCAGCAGGTCGGAGAGATAGTTCTTCAGGTCCGGGGGAACGAGGCTGAGCTGCAGCCGGCGGTAGAGCACGACGTTGTCGCGGAGCTGCACCGTGGCTCGCTGGAGACGGGTGCGGATTGACGACTCGACGTTGTCGGCGGCGCCGGCCTGCTTTTCGAGGTCGCCGAGCGACTTTTCGAATTGCGCGATGGCGAAGCGGCGGTTGCCGAGTCCGTCGGAGCGGCGCAGGTTGAGGAGGGCGAGCAGGTCAGGGTCGTCGATGAGGAAAACCTGGTAGCTGTCGGCCAGCTCGGGTGTGAAAAAAACGTCGAGCAGCCATTCGATCGGTTGAAGCGTCCGGCCGTCGGGCGTGTACACCGCCTGCCGGTTTTGGATGACCAGCAGCGAGGTGCGGGCGACAGTGTCAAAGGGCTTGAGGCGGCCGTTGACGAGGACCGGCAGGTGTCCGAACCCGTTCACGTCAAACTTGCCGGGGTTCCGGGCGGGGAGAAGTGAACCCACGATGGCGGCCACCGCGGTAAGCAGCACGAGCAGGGAAAAATACTTTTTCATGGGGCGTGGGGTGGGTCAGGCCGCAGCGGCCTTGCGGCGTTTGCCGAGAAAACCGAAGAGGTGGATGCCGAATTGGATCAGGAGGCCGGCACCCATCAGGGCGCAGGAGATGTAGGGCAGTTGCCGGCTGGGATTGCGGACGACCTGCAGGCCGGTGAGCTGCACGCTCTTTGCCATCTGGCTCTGGTAGAAAGTCAGACCTTCGTAGCGCAGCGGATTGTTCATATAGATGAGCGACTCGTGGTCGCCTTGCCCGCCCGGATTATTGATGCGGACCCGGCTGGAGAAGTTCTTGGGGATGTCCGTGCCGGCGTAGACGTCGTGCTCCACTTTGAGCAGCGTCAGGGAGAAGGGGTTGTAGGTGCGCGTGTGGCGCAGCATGATCTTCCACTGACGGCCGGCGTAGTTGAATGGCTGGGCCGACCATTGCAGCACCATGCCGTTCGTGTCCGGCTTTTCCGTCGCCATGCTGGTGGAAACCAGGAGGGTGCCGAGCGAGCCATCGGCCCCAATGAGTTCCACGAAGGCCGCGGGGCTGTTGCGCTCGTTGGGCCGGTAGGTCGGGGCGATGGGGATGGCGACGATTTGCGGTCCAAGGCCAACCGTGGCCAGCGAAGCCGGGGCATTGGGCACGTCGGCGCGGCTCCGCAGCATGGCGTTCGGATAGTAAGCGCGGGTCTCGACCCGGAAGGGCAGGTCGGGATGCTGCACCGTGGTGCCGCGGGCCAGCGCCCGCTCGGGTATCGCCACGACGAGATCGGACTTGGGCTCGGTCACATCGATGATCGCCAGTTCGTTTTTCAACTGGCTCTCGGAATAGTTCAGCGTCTCGCCCTCGCGCATCGTCAGCATCGATTCCTCCTGCCACAAACCGCTCATGAGTTCGCCGAGCAGCAGGAGCAGCAGGCCGATGTGCGTCATGAAGATGCCGGACTTCTTCCAGCTCAGCTTGAACCGGTAGAGGTGGGAGGCCAGCAGGTTGATGAAGAGCATCCCGCCGACGAAATAACCGCCGGGAAAAACCGGCACCGGGACGTCGCCCACCTGCCAGAGCACAAAAAACGACCGGAAATATTTCTCCTGCACGACCCAGATCCCGAGATCGGTCTGGTCAAGCGTGGCCGCGAAAATCAGCACGATCCCCATCGCCAGGAGGACCACGGTGAGCTGCAGGGAGACAAAGAAGTCCCGGAACTGGCGGATGAGTTCTTTCATGGTTCAGGACTTCCGGATGGTTTTCAGGAACTCCATGAACGCATCGCGCTCGCGCCCGACCAGCGC
>CAIYFD010000298.1 GCA_903925425.1 uncultured Opitutia bacterium
AAGCCGCGGATTACTTCCGCCCTTCAACCCGGGCGGTGCCGGTCACCACCGGCCCGGTGCGGTCATAGTAGATCTTCACGGGGATGTCCTGCCCCTGCTCGATCACGAACCGCCCGAGGTCGCCGCCGAGGACGTTCGTGGAAAGGGCCACGACATACTGCCGCACCGCCTTCCCGGCATCGTCCACCTCAACCGCGACATACCCCGGAAACATGGATGCTTGGGAGCCATTCAGCTTGATGAATCCCCCATCGACCACGCCCTCGACCCGGATGTATGACGTGAAACGCTTGGCGGGAGCCTCCTGCGCCGGCGGCGAAGCCGGAGTCGCGGCCCGGTCCTCGGAGACGGTGCGGCAGCCGGTCAGGACAAGTGCCAGGACGACTGCGCCGGGGGTAAAGGCGAAAACACGCACGGCCCCTCGATAGCCCGGGGCCGGTAGGTTTCAACCCTTACCCCGTAACGGACCGGCCCGGAATCGGGCCCGGCGGCCGGTCAGCGACGGGGCCGGTTGATCAGCCCCGTGCCGTAGCCGTGGACACCATCGACATCGAAGCTGATTCGGGCCGGCGGCGGTTCGCCCTGCTCAATGACCAGTTGGGTGGCGTCGGTGACCCCCGATGCAGACCCGGGCGCTTTCGGGATGATGTTGAGGGCCATGGCAATGACGTACTGCTTGATCGCGAAGCCGCCCTCATCCACTTCCAGCACGACCTTGGTCGGAAGGATCTGGGAGGGGATGCCGTTGACCTTGACCCGGCCGCCACGGACGAAGGACGAGTCGACTTGGACGGACACGGTAAGGCCCGAGCCGGTGATGAACGGAGGCGTCTCCTTTTCGGAAGACGCATTGCTGCAACCGCTGCCGAAAAAAGCCAATGCGGCGCCAGCCACGGCCAAAGCACGGGACAGCGGGTTGAAGAAGACCACGGCCTCCTGATAGCGATT
This sequence comes from uncultured Opitutia bacterium, assembly GCA_903925425.1. Taxonomy (GTDB): domain Bacteria; phylum Verrucomicrobiota; class Verrucomicrobiia; order Opitutales; family Opitutaceae; genus CAIYFD01. Next base: position 949 of record CAIYFD010000298.1, read on the forward strand.
CCGAACCCGGACTCAAGGGTGCAGGCGTGAACCCGCCCAAAGGCCGACGAAAAAGCCGCGTCCCGAAGGGCGCGGCTCGAATTTCTTGGCGTGGTTGCGCGGTCAGTTGGCGCTGCCGCCACCACCACCACCGGCGCCACGGCCGCGACCGCCGGCGCCACCACCGCCACCCTGGCCACGCCCACCACCACCGCCACCGCCCTGGCCTCCGCGGTTGCCGCGGCCACCCGCACCACCCGCCGGCATGGCATCAAATTTCTTCTGCTGGTCCGCCGTCAGCAGGGCGCGGACCGAGGCGCGCGTGGCCGTCTGGATCTCCTGCATCTTTGCCATGCGGGCTTCCGGCGTGAGCTTCGTGTCGTCGCGCAACGCCTGCAGCTTGGTGGCCTCGTCCTTGTAGATCGCGAGCACCTTGGCCTTCTGCTCGTCGGTCATTGTGACCGCGCCATTGAGACGCTGCACCTGCGCATCGGGAGTCGCGGCCGCGCCGGGGGCGCCGCCACGTCCACCGCGCCCGCGGCCGCCGGTTTCGGAGCCGGTCTGGGAATCATCGGCCGCGGCGGCGGGCCGGGTGGTGGTTTGCGCGGAGAGGGAAACCGTCGCCAAGGTCAGGCAGCCGAGGGCGGCGAGGAGAGGGAGGGCTGATTTGATTTTCATGGTCGGGATGCTTTGAGGTTTCAACGCGGGACGGACTGGACTGTTGCAACCGATGACGGGTTCCCCACCCCGGGAGTTACAGCCCGGGGTCCACGCCGAAGTAACAAATCCGTCATCCTTGCGCGCCGCCCGGCTATCGTCGGATCCCTCACCCCGCATGGATCATCGCCGGGCAAGGACCCCGGCCTCCATTAAATCACGGCGCGGTCAGAGTCCCAGCTTGGCTCTCAGCTGCGCGAGGGTCTCCGGCTTGCCGACGAAAAGTTCCGGCGCCCAGCGGCGCTGCGCGAGCATCGGCCCGTACATCGCCTTGCCGAGCTGGGAGTTCAACTGGAGTCCGGCGAGGTACTGCAGGCGCAGGTTGCGATCGAGGTTGAGCTCGGAGCCCTGCAGCCAGGGCTTCAGCTCGGCGGCGCGCCCGGCGTAGGTGTGGATCAGGTCGGCCGCAGAGCCCATGGCGGACTCGTCGAGCGAGACCTTGACCTTGGCGTAATCGGGCCGGTCCAGCCGGGCCTGGACTTGGTCGACGTCGAGCTTCATCGCCCCCACCTGGCCGAGCATCACGACGTCGTAGCCGTAGCCGTTCTCGTCGTTGCCCCAGATCGTGCCGTCGGGAAACACCTCGAAGAATGTGGCGATCTCGGAGCGCACCACGGCCTCGTCGCTCTCATAGAACGGGACCCATTGCGTGACGAAGCCGCCCGGCTTGAGGCGTTGCTGCACGAGCTCGAAGTACTCCTTGGTGTAAAGCGTCGCCGCCCCCTTCACCCACGGGTGAATCGGGTCGGAGGTGATGATGTCGAATTTCTCCTGCGTCGTCAGGATGTAGTGCCGGGCATCGTCGTAGATGATCTCCACGCGCGGGTCGTTCACCACGTTGTAGTTCTGCTGCTCGAAGAACGGCGCGATATGGGTCGGGATCAGCGGCTCGATCTCGCAGATCACGATCCGCTTGATCGACGGGTATTGCGTGAACGAGCCGGCCGTCACGCCTGCGCCGCAGCCGACGATCAGGACGGACTCCGGGTTCGGGTGGAACAGCGCCGGCACATGGCCGAGCATCCGCTGCAGTCGCATGTCCGACACCAGCGTGGACGCCTCCGTCTTGCCCGCGACGTGGAAACTCCGGACCCCGTCCGTCCATTCCGTGACCTCGACGGTGGAGTTCAGCCCCTCGCCCACGTACAAGGGCTTGGAGGCGTAATTGGTGTACGGCAACTCGCGGCCGTAGGCGACAAGCTGCCAGGGCAGGACGGGCACCGCGCGGATCAGGATGATGACGGCGATCGCCCCGGCAGCGGCAACGCCCGGCAGCCAGGAACCGGCGGCGGATGGACCGCGCTTGCCGCCGAACATCACCAGCACCGCCGCGCCGAGCGAAAGCGCCATGAGGAACTGCTGGGTGTGCTGGGTGCCGATCCACGGGATCGTGATCAGGCTCGTGACGAGCGAGCCGGCGATGGCGCCGACGGTGTTGGCTGCATAGGTCATGCCGACCAGCCGGCCGGAATCGCGACCCGGCTCGACCACCGCCGCGAGGGCCAGCGGGAAGCTCGCACCCCAGAGGCAGGCCGCCGGCAGGATCGCCCAGGCGCTGCGCACGAGGTCCAGTTGCAGGAGATACTCGGGCTTCTGCGCGAGGCCCTGGTTGATCGGCCACCACGGCAGCGAATCCGCCAGCATGTAGGCCGCCCACGCGATCGAGGCCGCCTGCAGGAGCTGGCAGACGCCAAGCGCGAGCCAAGGCTTCTTGCCGTCGCGCGCCATGAGCGAGCCCACCGCGCTGCCGAGCCCGAGGCCCGTGAGAAAGACGGCGAGGATGATCGAGAACGTGTAGACCGTGCCGCCCAGCATCAGCGAGAGCAGGCGGGCCCAGACCACCTCGGCGCTCAGGGCGCAGTAGCCGGAGATCGCGATCGTCAGGAAAACCACCTTGGTCCCCGCGGCGAGCGGCGCGGCGTCCTGCCCCGGCGTGGCCGCGGGCGCCCGGTGCGGCGCGGCGCCGGCGAGCAGATAGGCGATCGCCGCGACCACAAAGTTGATCGCGACCGCGAAGTACGTCGCGTAGGGCATGTCGTGCAACCGGAGCAGGTACAGGCCGGCCAAGAGGCAGCCGAGCACGGCACCCGCGGTGTTGCCGCCGTAGAAGAAGCCGAGCCACGAGACCCCGCGCGGCGTGTTTTCAATCCAGCGCGCGATCACGGGCAGCGTCGCGCCCATCATGAAGGTCGGGGGCAACAAGCAGAGCGCCGCCGTCACCGCCCGGAGCGTGACGTCCAAGGAGCCCTGGCCGCCGACCGAGGCATAGAGGCTGCCGACATGGGGCACAGCCAGCAGCACCAGGATGCCGCACACGCCGATGCCGGCCTCGAGCATCGCGTAGACCCGGAGCGGGTGCCGCGCGGGCGAGACGAGCCGGGGCCAGCTCAGGCTGCCCGCGCACATGCCGCCCATGAAGGTCGCCAGCAGCACGCCCATCGACACGGCGTTGGAGCCGATCACGAGCTGCAGCAGCTGGAACCAGACCACCTCGTAGATCAGCGCGGCGCAGCCGCTGCCCACGAAGAGCACGACCAGCAGCGGAAGGAAACGGGAGGCGGAATTGTCGGACGAGGAGGCGGAGGACATGATGGCAGGAAAGGGGCGGGGTAACGTGATTCCCGGACCGCGGAGGTTATTCCCGGGGCCGGAACGACGCACCCCAGCGGGCAAAGGTTTCCCGGGCAATGTTGAATTACGGGCCCTGGGCCAAACCGGGCTCAGGGTCGCTCCAGCTCGAAGCGCTCCGTGGTGCGGGAGTACGCGTTGCCGCCGAGGCGGCCGATCAGGTCGAGCTTCGCCGGGTCGGGCGCGCCGGAAGCGTCGAGCACCTCGTCGTGAATATGCGCGGCCAGGATGCGGCCGAAGACCACGTTGGCTGCGAGCGGGCCCTCGCCGATCTGCACGATGGAGTGCAGCGTGCATTCAAACGCCACCGGAGCGGCGGCGACCCGCGGCGGGCGCACGCGCGCGGATGGCGCGGCCCCGATGCCGAAGGCCTCGAACTCGCTCTCGCCGTGCGGCAGCTCGGCCGCGGTGGCGTTCATCTTTTCGCCGAGGCCGAACGACACGAGGTTGACCACGAACTCCGGCACTTCGCGGATGTTGCGGAGCGTGTCCTTCGGCGTGCCGTCGCGCTTGTTCACCGGCACAAACATCAGGGTGGGCGGGTTGGCGGTGATCCCCTGGAAAAACGAGAACGGTGCGAGGTTCGTGCGTCCATCCGCCGCGATGGTGGAGACCCACGCGATCGGCCGCGGCAGGATCGTGCCGATCATCCAGCGGTAGGCCTCGCGCGGCGTCAGGGCGGAAAAGTCCAAATCCATGCCGGCGATCACGCACCCGGATCCCGCCGGCGCCAATCCCTTTCCCGCCCCGGCCCCCGCACCCCTTGTCCGCCAGCGCCGCGCCGGAGTGGGCGGGAAAACCCGGGGGTTGCCGGCATCAGCAAGACCGGCCAATTGAAACCTGCGATGTTCTCCACCCTTCGCTTCGCCGTCTTCCTGCCGGGCCTGGCGCCCATGCTCGTCGCCGCGACGGCTTTTCAGGTCACGATCGACCCCGCGCCGGTCGAGCGCGCGGCGCAGGTGGTCAGCATCGCCCTGCCTCAAGCCCTCGCGGCGGGGGCCGTTCTCCGCGATGACCGCGGCCAAATCGTGCCGCTGCAGGCCGAGGCCGATCTCACCGCGCGTTTCATCGTGGCCCGACAGGCCGCGAACCAGGCGCTGACGTTCACCCTCGAGGCCGGACGCCTGCCCGACCAAGGCAACGTGCAGGTCATGGAGGAACCTTCCCCGGCCCGCCCCGGCAACACGCCGGGCATCGCCTCCGCCACCGCCCCCTCGCGCATCCAGGCGAAGTCCGGCCGGCTCCGCGTCTCGGTTGGCGGCCGGCCGATCCTTTACTACCAGATGGACCCGGACGCCGCGCCAAGGGAGGGCATAGATCCGGCCCTGCACCGCGCCGGCTATCTGCATCCGGTGCTCACGCCGCGCGGAATGACCGTCACGGAGGATTACCCGACCGGTAATTTGACCCAACATGGGATCGCGCCGTTGGGACCCGAGAACTCCCACCTCGATTTCGGCGGGATCGACAACACTTGGACCGGTCCAGTCCACGGCGGGTTCACCAGCTGGCAACGCTGGATCGATGACAAGGCCGCCGATAGGCCCGTGCTCATAAACGAGGCTTGGGAATTAACCGCGTATGCCGTCCCAAAGTTATTGGGCGAGATCAACGTCTTCGACCTCGTGATTACCCAGACCAATGCGACGGCGGGTTTATTGAACTACCGGCGCGGGCTCGGCGCGCAGGGTCCGACCGTCTGGGCCGAACCCGATCGTTCCTTGCCGTTTTGGGAAGTTCAGGGTGACGGAGGGTTTTACTGGACCGGCTTTTCAGGCCGAACCAAGGACGACGCCACGGGCATGGCCGTGCTGCTACCCTCCCCTGCCAACAGTTTCGCCGAACGGCCCCAAATGAATCGCCTCGAGGTGCTTTCGCCCTCCAAGGGGCGGTCCGAATTGCCATCCGGCGCCCGCAGCACGCAGCGCTGCCGCGTCGTTGTCTTCGACGGCGCCCTTGAACTCCCTCTACTGGAGGCTCTCTGGAACGGCTATACCTTACCGGCCGTCGTGACGATCGCGCCCGCCGCCGGGCGCTGAGATTCCTAGGTAGGGTTGAGGCGGTGCCTCAACCGCGATCATCGATCCCGGCTGAGGCACCGCCTCAGCCCTACCTTCGATCCAGAGCACGTGTGACCCGCCTTCGCCAAGGCAGGTACGCGCTCCTATCCCGGAATCAGCGGCGATCAGCGTTCCAACTGGTTCGAAAATCCGGGGATCGTCATCCGCGACAATCCGTGAAATCCGTGGTTAACACTTCTGCCCTCCTTCGTCCCGCCATCGCGGGACTTCGGAGGGCCCGTCCTGACGCCTTGCGTCAGGCG
>CAIYFD010000299.1 GCA_903925425.1 uncultured Opitutia bacterium
CACCGTCGTGTTACCCTCGACGGTCGCATGGTGGTGCAGCGTGGTGCCGTCGCCCAACGACACATTGGCCCCGACATAGGCATAGGCGCCGAGCTCGACATCGGCGCCCAGCTGGGCGCCGGTTTCGATGACCGCCGTGGGGTGGATGCGCGAAGCCATGGATCGATCCTTACTCTTCGGCGCCCATTACGGCGAACATAAGTTCGCCGGACGAGACCACATTGCCGCCGACGGTGCAGGTGCACTCGGCGACGCCGATCTTCTTGCCGCGGCTCTTGGTGAGCTTCGCGTTGATCACAAGCTGGTCGCCGGGGCGCACCGCCTGGCGGAACTTGACCTTGTCGGCGCTCATGAAGAAGGCGATGCTGCCGGAGGCGGAAGTCTTGCGCAGCATGAGGATGCCCGCCGCCTGCGCCATCGCCTCGATCTGGAGCACCCCGGGCATGACGGGCTCGGACGGAAAGTGGCCCTGAAAATAGGGCTCGTTGATGGTCACATTCTTGATCGCGACCAGTTCGTCTTCGCCGATGAACTCCAGCACGCGGTCGACCATCAGGAAGGGATAGCGGTGAGGCAGGGTCTCGAGGATGCGCTTGATATCGAGGCTGGTCTCGCTCGGCAGGGGAAACTTCGGGCCCGGGGCCTTCTTTTTTGGGCCCTTCTTGCGCTGCTGCAGCTGCTCGAACAGGCGCTTGGTCAGCTCGGCGTTGATCGCATGCCCGGGCCGGGTCGCCACGATGTGCGCCTTGAGCGGCATCCCGAGGAGCATGATGTCACCGATGATATCGAGGATCTTGTGGCGGACGAACTCGTCTTTGAAGCGGAGCGGATCCTTGGAGAGGATCTTGTCCCCCTTGATCACGATGGCGCAGTCGAGCGAGCCGCCTCGGATCTTGCCCAGCTTGAGCAGCTCCTCGATGTCCTCGTAGACCGTGAAGGTCCGCGCGGCGGCGATCTGGGTCATGTACGACTCGGGGTCGATCGTCAGCGAGAGGTGCTGGGTGTGGGTGCCGCGGTCGTCGGCCGAGGTGCAGGAGATCTTCAGCTCGTCCGAGGGCAGCGCGATGATCGACGAGCTGCCGCGCGTGACCGAGACGGGGGCGTCGAGGGTGAAATACTCGCGGTCCTTGTCCTGCTCCAGCGGCTCGCCCTGCAGGATCAGGTTCACGAAGGGCCGGGCGGAGCCGTCCATGATCGGCGGCTCGGAGGCGTTCATCTCCACCACGACGTTGTCGATGCCGCAGCCGTGCAGGGCGCTGAGCACATGCTCGACCGTGTGGATCTTGGCGTGGCCCTCCTGAATGGTGGTGGCCCGCACAAGGTCCGTCACCTGGTCCACCCGCGGGCGGATCTCCGGGGAGCCCTGCAGATCGATGCGGCGGAACACGATGCCGTGGCCGGCCGGGGCGGGCTTGAGGGTCAGCGTCACGGCTTCGCCCGTGTGCAGCGCACTGCCGCTGATGGAGACCTCACGCGCCAGAGTGCGTTGTTTCATGGAGTTGGCGAAGTCTCGGCATCCGCCGCCGCCGAGGGCAAGCGCAGATGCGCGCGGGCGCGCATGGTTCCCCGTGGTTGGGAGAGGGTTATTCAGATCGGCCCCAACAACGAATAACCGACAACCCAGAACCCAACCCGCGCCAGCGGGCGGCTTGACACTGCTGACCGCCTTTCCTTACTCCATGCCTTTTTCCGCTCTAGAAACCTCACCCGACCAGTACCCCGCCATGCCCGCAGCCAACGACATCCGCAGAGGCCAAGTCATTAAGTTCAACGGCGAGCCCCACCTCGTGATGGAGACGCAGCACCGCACCCCGGGCAACCTGCGGGCCTTCGTGCAGGTGAAGATGCGCAATCTCCGCTACGGCAAGGCGCTGGACCAGCGCTTCGCCTCCACCGACACGATCGAGGTGCTGCCGACCGATAAGCGCACGCTGGAGTACAGCTACGCGGACCGGGAGAACTTCGCTTTCATTGATCCCGACACCTTCGACCAGATCGAGCTGAGCGCGGAGATCATCGGCGACCTCAAGCACTACCTCACCGCCGGCGGCAAGGTCGACGTGCTCTTCGTCGACGACAAGGCCCTCACCGTGGAACTCCCTTCCACCGTCAGCCTGAAGGTCACCTCCTCCTCTGAGGGCATCAAGGGCGACACCTCCGGCAACGTGCAGAAGCCGGCCACCCTTGAGACCGGTCTCGTCGTGCAGGTCCCGCTCTTCGTCAAGGAAGGCGAAATCATCCGTATCAGCACGGCCGACGGTTCGTACCTCGGGCGGGCGTAAGTACCGCCGCCTACTGCGCCGGCCCAAGCGTCAGGTCGACCATCAGGTCCGACGCGATCTTTTCCAGATCCGCCCGGACCTTGGCCTGATTCACGCCGGCGGGGACCAGCACGGTCGCCCGCGCCTTGAACAAGGTGCCGCCGCCCATCGGGGCGCTGTCGCGCTCGGAGGACAGTTCCTCGACGTTCACCCCATGGGCCGCGAGGACAGCCGAAATGCTCCGCAGGATTCCCGGGCGATCCTGGCCGACCAGCTCCAGGCACGCCACCGTGCCCTGACCCGCCGGCACCGGCCCGACCTCGGCATGCACGATCACCCGCAGGCCCGAGGCCTCGAGTCCCTGCAGCGCCTGCACCAACCCATCCCGCCGTGTGGCCTCCACCTCGACCCGCAACAGGCCTGCGAACTGCCCGCCGAGATGGCACATCCGGCTTTCCAGCCAGTTGCCTCCGTGGTCGGCCACGCACGCGGCGACGATCCGCACGAGGCCCGGTCGGTCCGGGCCGATCACCGTCATGACGAGCGAGGAAGGCATCACTCCTCCAGCTCCACGTTCCAGTAGGCGACGTCGAGGAAGTCCTTCCACACTTCGCAGTTCTGGTTGCCGAGCACGAGGGAGATGACCGGGCGCCACTTCGGGCGGACCGGCTTGCGGACGAGGCGCATGTGGGCCTCGTGCGGCAGACGGTTCGCCTTGCGCGAATTGCAGCGGATGCAGGAGCAGACGATGTTCTCCCACGTGGTCTTGCCGCCGTAGTGCCGCGGGATCACATGGTCGAGGTTGAGCTGCTCGCGCGGCAGCACCCGTGCGCAGTACTGGCAGGTGCTCTTGTCGCGCTCGAAGACGTTGTTGCGCGTCAGCTTCAGCTCCTTGCAGGGCAGCCGGTCGAAGAAAGCCAGAAGGATGACGCGCGGCAGCCGGATCGTGCGGCTCGGCGTGTGCACGGTCTCGAGGTGATCAACCGGCGGATTGCTCGCCGAGAAGTCGATCCAGTCGAGCATCGAGAACGTCCGGAAGTCATCGTCGTGATGATGAACGACCTGGGCATGCCCGCGGGCGAGGAGCCCAAAGGCGCGCCGGGCGCCGATCACATTCACCGCCTGCCACAGGCGGTTCAGAACCAGCACGGGTTGATCAAGGGCGACCTCCATACGGGATCAACGGGATAGAGGCGCCCCGCCAAGGGTGTCAAGCGGGGCGCAGCAGTCGGCCGGAGCCACCCTTCAACTCACTCGCTCGGCGGCGCGTCTTTCGCGCGCGTCGGCGCGAGATTCTCCCCCTTCATCGGAATGCCGGCGAGTTTCGTGAGGATCAGGTCGACGTGCTCCTTCGCCACATCCACGAGCACGTGGCGTTGGTGAATGTCGATCGCACCGACGACGTTGGCGGGCAGCTGCGTCACGCCCGCAATCTTGCCGACGATGTCGCCCGGAGTGACCAGTTGCTTGCGGCCCACGTTGAG
>CAIYFD010000300.1 GCA_903925425.1 uncultured Opitutia bacterium
AGAGCTGGAAGGAAGCCGCGGCCTCGGATCCGGACCTCAGAAGGCTCCGGGAGGGTTGAGGGCAGAACGCAGGTGGCGGACGCCGGATGGTTTCACGACACGCCGGCGCTGCGCACCAAGGCAAGGGACGCAATGACCGGAAGATTTGGTTTCGGGTCAAACTTCACTCAATCGCCTCCGAGCTTGGCGTACTTGGCGTCTGGGCGTGCCCCAGCACCGATTATCTTAACTGATCAATAACAGCCGCGATTCTCCGGGAACGGTCGCCGGTGCGCGGTGGACGCAGGGTGGGACGGGGCTGCCGGGATAGGCGACGGCGATGCGCCAGAGGTTGCCGAGGCCGAAGGAGTACGGCCGGGCGGACGGCGTCGGGACATAATGTAGGTCGTAGCAATGCTCCTGCAGGTGGGTCCGGAAGGCGTCGTTGTCCTCACCGCCGAAGCGCGCGAGCAGCGCCGCGCGGGTTTCGGGCACATCCACGCGATGACGTGCTTCCTCATTCCGCAGACCCTCGCTGGCCGGCCCGAAATAGGTGCAGAGAAACGTATCGGCCTCCACCGGGGCGCTGTCCACGTGGAAGGAAAACACATCCGTCGGCACCGGTCCCGGCTCCTCGTCGCGCGGGTAGCCATGGATGCAGTTGAGCACCGGCTCGAGTGCCTGGTCCCGCAGCAGCTGCAAGTCCGTGAGCATCTGTTCCACTGCTACCCGTCCGGCGGCGCTTGCCGGCAAGGCCTGCAAGCGCTCCGCCTCGAGCGTCACGATCGCCTCGCGCTCGTTGACGCCCAGTTGGGCGATGATTTCCGCATAATCGCCCGCGAGAGTACGCTCCCAGCAGATCGCATTCACGTTCCCGGCGAAACGCGCCGTGACCAGCTCGTGAAAGCTGTTCACGCGTCGCACGTGCGGGTTGTCAGTGGGGAAAAGGCTCACGCGGATTGCAGGCTGTCATTTGTGCGGACCCTCCGACCCTCTGTCCATCCGGCCTTCCGGGTAATTTCCCGCCAGGATCGGACGGTGCCCCAGGGCAAAGAGCGCCGGGTTTGAAACCCACTTATTCGACCTCAGCGTTCTTCGCGTCTTGGCGTGCCGCCGGTTTTGTTCCGAAACAATGCGGGCAGCTGATATCGGGCACGTAGCGCGGATCGCGCTGCTCCGGCTCCATGAGCGGCATCTGGCAATTGAAGCACAGGACGGATTTGGTCTCGCGCAGGGCGGGGTCCACGCCGACGCGGCGGTCGAAGACGAAGCACTCGCCCTCGTAATGGGCGCCGCCGCACTCCTCGAAATACTTCAGGATGCCGCCGTCGAGCTGATGGACGTTGGTGTAGCCGGCCTGTTCGAGATAGGGCCCGGCCTTCTCGCAACGGATGCCGCCCGTGCAGAACATCACGATGGGCTGGTCCTTCAGCCCGGCGGGAAACTTCGCCACGGCGGCGGGAAATTCGCGGAAGTGGTCGATGTGTGCGGCCCGCGCGCCCCGGAACGTGCCGAGGCGTACCTCGTAGTCGTTGCGCGTGTCGAGCAACGTGATCGCACGGCCCTCGTCGAGCCATTGCTTGAGCGTGCGGGCGGGGAGCTTGGCCGTGGGACGGTGGGCCGGATCGATCCCCGGAACGCCAAAGGCGATGATCTCCTTTTTGATCTTCACCAGCATCCGGTTGAACGGTTGTTCGTCACTGAGGCTTTCCTTCGGCGTGAGGTCGGCCAGACCCGGGACGGTCCGGAGCTCGCCGAGCAGCGCCGCGATCTCGGGGTGCTGCCCGGCGACGAAGAGATTGATGCCCTCCGGGCTCAACAGAATCGTCCCGCGGAGTCCATGGGCCGCGGTGAAAACGCGCAGCCGGTCACGCAGCGGCACCAGGTCGGCGAGCGGCGTGAATTTGTAGACGGAAATGTTGAGGAAGACGGACATGATGAGATAACTTCCGAGTCCTAATCCGCGTATTCCGCGGATAAACGGTCTTAGCCTAAAACCCCTTTCAGGACCTTGCCGAGGTCGATCACGCGGTACGGCTTCGTGAGGTAGCCGCAGAAGCCCATGTCGAGGAAACGCTTTGCCATGTCGTCGTTGTCGTAGCCGCTCGACACGATCGCCCGCACGTCAGGGTCGAGCTTCTTCAGCTCGTGGTAGCATTCCTCGCCGCCCATGCCGCCGATCACGGTGAGGTCCATGATCACGGCGTCGTACGGCCGGCCGATGTTGAGGTAACGTTTGTACAGGACGATGGCCTCCTCGCCGTTCTTCGCGGCGTCGAACTTGTAGTCGAGGCTCTGCAGCATCGTGGAGGTCAGGTCCGTGATCGCGGCATCGTCGTCCATCAGCAGCACGCGGCCGGTGCCGAAGCGCAGCGTCGCCGGCTTGCGCGCCTGGACTTCGACGGGACGATCCGCGACAGGGAGGAAGAGCGTGAACACCGTCCCGACGCCCACGGTAGAGTCCACGCCGATCATGCCGCCGTGCTGCCGCACGATCGAAAGCACGGTCGCGAGGCCGAGACCGGTGCCGTGTTTCTTCGTGGTGAAAAAGGGGTCCCAGATTTTCTCAAGATGCTCGGGCTTGATGCCGCTGCCGTTGTCGCGCGATTCGAACTGCACGTAGTCGCCCGCCGGCAGGGGTGCGACCTGGTTGTCGGTGAGGGTGACATTCCCCGCGCGGAGCTGCACCTGGGCCGGGTGCGGGGCGGGCGGCATGGCCTGCAGCGCGTTGATCACGAGATTCTGGAATACCTGCAGGATCTGGCCGCGGTCGACCTGGACGGGCTTGAGGTCGTCGGACGTCTCGATGGTCACGACGGCGGTGCTCGCGGCGGCCGCGATCTTCACGGAGTCCTCGAGGATTTCGCGCGGGTTGACGATGGCCAGCGTGCCGCCCGAGCCCTTGGCGAACGCGAGCAGCTGCTTGGTGAGGCCCTTGGCCGTCATGCAGGCCTTCTCGGCGTCGGGCAGCTTGCCGTAGTCGCGGCTGTCCTTCGCAAGCGAGACGGCACCGAGGATGGTGGTGAGGAGGTTGTTGAAGTCGTGGGCGATGCCGCCGGCGAGGAGGCCGAGCGACTCGAACCGGTTGGAGCGCACGAGCTCCTCGGGTGTGAGGTTCATTTCCTCGGGATCGCGGAAGACCACGACCACGCCGAGGGGTTTGCCGGCGGCGTCTCGTGCCACGCGGGCGGTCCAGACGATGGGGAGCGGGGCGATCTCGTCCTGGCCCGCGGGAACGGGCCCGGCGGGCAGGAGCGCGTTCTCGGCGATGAGGGGCAGGGGTCCGTCGGCGCTGAGCACGCGGTCCACGGCGTCGTCACCCGGTCGGCCGCTCTGGCGGTCCACGAGCCGGAAGATGTCGCCGATGAGCTGGCCGGCGGCCTGGTCACCGGGGAGA
>CAIYFD010000301.1 GCA_903925425.1 uncultured Opitutia bacterium
CTCCGGAAACGCCTGGGCGACGCCGCCCGCACCCGCGCCGGGCAACTCTTCAGCGCCGAGCGGATCGTACCCCGCTACCTCGATCTGTACCGACGTGTCATGGAATCGGCCGGGCATTAGCCCACTGATAATCTTGCCCGGCAACCCGCCGGGCGCATTGTCCATCCCGAGGCTTCTCCCGGGATTTCCGTTCCGAAATCACCCCCGGTTTCAACGCCGCTCCCGTTCCGCGCCTCACTCTACCCAACTCGTTCTGCAAATGAAGACCCCCAAGTTCCTCACGACAGTCCTTCTAACGGCCATGGCCGTGGCATCCGCCCACGCCCAGGCCCCGGCACCAGCCGCACCAGCCGCGCAGGCCCCCGGCGGCGCAGGCCGCGGTGGTCGCGGTGGCGGCGGCGCTCCCGCCCCGACCTTTACCGCCGAGCAATACGCCGCGCTCGCCAAGTGGAACACCACGACGTTAGCCCAGACCGCCACGACCGCCTTGAATGCCCTGCGGCAGTCGAGCGTGAGTGGCGCCAGCGCCAGCGAACTCCAGGCCAAGGCCGATGCCCTGACCGTCGCGGAACTCGCCCTGGCCGCGGCCAAGGCGAGCCTCTTGGAGAAGGTTCAGACCTCCCCCGACAAGTTCAACGCCGAGCAACTCGCCTTCGTCGCCCAGAACGGCGGCCTGCAGCGCCCCGGCAACAGCTCGCCCGGCGGCACCATCGCCTACAATGACTACTCCGGCTTCACCGCGCTTTGGGACGGAAAGACGCTGAACAACTGGGACGGCGAGTCAGATGTCTGGTCGATCGACCATGACGCCATCCATGCCGACACGACGAAGACACCCGGCCAGCACCACATCCACTACGTCGGACCGAATCCGGTCTTCAAGGACTTCGACCTCAAGGTCGAGGTGAAGCTCGGCGGCGGCGCGAACGGCGGTCTCCAGTACCGCGGCACCCTCGTGAACGGCCATGGCCCGGGCAACATCTCTCGCTCCCACGCCGACGCGGCCACGAAGGCCAGCCCCATGGGCATTCCGCTTCCCGCGGGAGTCACCACCGTCGCGGCCGCCCAGGCCAAGGGTATCACGGGCAATCCGTGGCAGCTCGGCGGCTACCAGTTCGACATGAACTCGCCCCAGAACAATTACACCGGCCAGCTTTACGAGAACCAGGGTCGCGGAATCGTGACCGCCCCCGGCCAGATCGTGCAGCTCGCCCCCGGTGGCCTCCGCTACATCATCGGCACCGCGGTCGACAATCCGGTCCAGTTCGTGAAAGAGCACAAGGGCATCGACGGCGAGTGGAACCAGTTCGAGGTCATTGCCCGTGGCAACACTCTCGTGCATCTGATCAACGGCCACATCATCAGCGTGACGATCGATGACGATCCCGCACTGCGCACCGAGTCAGGCATCATGTCCCTCCAACTTGAGGGCAACGGCCAGATCTGGTACCGAAACATCTACATCAAGCGGTTCTGAGTCGTCCCTGACGACGCCATCTTCGGCGGGAGCCTTCGGGCTCCCGCCTTTTTTGTGCCTGCCAAGGTAGGGCTGAGGCGGTGCGTCAGCGGGGTTCGATCTCTCGCGGTGGAGGCCCCGGGCCTCAACCCCACCCTTTACCCGGGCACGCGGGCCGCGCTCGTGCCGCATCGCGGAAGAATTCGGGATCTGTACCAGAACTTGCGCAACGCGAACCATCCTCCAACGATTCCGCTCCCCCCCGGACCCTAGGCGGTCCTGATCCCCAAAACCTTCAGACGGCAGCGGCGTTCCACCCTGCCCCGTTTCAGTCCCTAACTCCGACGTCTATGAATAAACCCCTCGTTCTCATCACTGCGCTTGGCCTGTCCCTCGGACTCGCCTCCGCCTCCGCCCAGGCTCCCGCCGCCGGCGGTCGCGGCGCCACCCCGGCCGCTCCCGCCCTCAGCATCATCCAGCAGCTGGCCCTCGCGAAGATGGTGAACCCGACTGACCTGACCGCCGCCGCGGCGGCAGCTCAGACCGCGCTCACGCAGGCCAGTCTGGCCACACCGGCCAATCCCGTCGATGTCACAGCCAAGGCCGCAGCCCTCGCCCAAGCGGAGCTCGCCCTCGCGATCGCCCGCGCCTCCGAATTTTCGAAGGTCGAGGCCTCCCTCGAAAAGATCACGCCGGCCCAAGCAGTTGCGGCCGCCGGTCGTGGCGGGCGCGGTGGTGGTGGCGGCGGACGCGGCGGTGCCGTCGGGACCCCCGATAGCTCATTCAACGATCACACCGGTTTCGTCTCCCTGTTCGATGGCAAGACCTTCACCGGTTGGAATGGCGAGGCCGACATCTGGGAAATCCAGGACGGCACCATCTTCAACGACAACTCGAAGCACAGCGGCCAGCACCACATCCACTACGTCGGCGGCC
>CAIYFD010000302.1 GCA_903925425.1 uncultured Opitutia bacterium
AGGACTACCTGCGGCTGAAGTCGGCTTTTTCCTACCTGAAGGTCTTCGAGGAATTCGGCACGCCCGACGAGCTCGCGAATGCCCAGGCCAACGTGGTCTATTACATGGGCGTGATGGGGCACTTCGTCGGTGACGCGTCGCAGCCGCTCCACACCACCTTCCGGTACGACGGCTGGCGCGGCGACAATCCCAACGGCTACACGACGAAGTCGGGGTTTCACTCGTGGATCGACAGCGGTTTTTTCAACCGGGCCGGCATGTCGATCGACGAGATGAGGCCGCGGGTGGTGCCGGCCAAGCCGATCTCGCTCACGCCGCAGGCTGACGGCCGCGACCCCATGTTTGTGGCGGTGATGGATTTCGTGATCGCCCAGAATAAGCTGGTGGAGCCGCTCTACCAGATGGAGAAGGCGGGCAAGATCACCAACAACGACCAGCCGCCGCAGCCCGAAGGGCGCGAGTTTCTCCGTTCCCAGATACTGAAGGGCGGCCAGATGTTGGGCGACATCTGGGTCACGGCCTGGCGCGCGGCGCCGCCGGATACGTTCCTGCGCGGGCAGCTCCTCAGCCGGCAGCAGCGCGAGGCCGCGAAATCCGCACCGGCGCCAAAGTCACCATGAGTCCCGGTGCCTTGCTTTGGATTGCCCTCGGTGGCGCCGCGGGCTCGGTGGCCCGGGCGCTCGGGACTTGGGCGATTCCGGCGGGCCGCCTGCCGTGGGCGACGATCCTGATCAACATCGCCGGGTCGCTCCTGATTGGCTGGCTGATGGCCAAGCCGGGAGTTGCGGGCAATTGGAACTCGCGCACCTACAGCCTCGCGGTGGTGGGGATCTGCGGCGGCTTCACGACCTTTTCCTCCTTCAGCTGGCAGACGTTCGAGCAGATGCAGGCGGGCCGCTGGCTCGCCGCCTCCGCGAACATCCTGCTGTCGGTGGTGCTCTGCCTGTTCGCCACCTGGGCGGGCTGGCGGCTCGCACGATGAGCGGGCTTGAAGGTCGGGCGGCCTCGACGGGGCGGCCGGGCTCGAATCATCGCGGCCGGGTCCTCGACCCAGCCCTATCCGCCTCCGGCGAATCTACGGCGCAGCCAGCCTCATCCATGCCGACGCGGGCATTGCTCTACTGCCTGATCCTGCTGGCGCTGTACACCGGCACGAACGGGTTCGCCGCCGCCGCCGACAATCCCGCCGCGCGAGTGATCGTGCTCGCGAATGCGTCGCAGCCGGAGTCGATCCAGCTCGCCCGCTATTATGCGATGCGGCGCGGCATTCCGCCGGCCAACATTGTGACGCTGCCGCTGCCCGCGGATGAAACCATTTCCTGGTCGGTCTTTGTCGAATCGCTCTGGCAACCCCTGCAGGACGAACTGATCCAGCGGGGTTGGATCGCCGCCGCCGCCGCGCCGCGGCTCGATGCGGCGGGGCGGAAACGGATCACCGCGAACGGGCACCGGATCTCGTACCTGGTGCTTTGCCGCGGGGTGCCCCTCCGGATCAACGACGATCCGGCGCGTTTTGTGGAGACGCCGCTGATCGCCGGTAATGATCGCCTGCACACCAACCAGGCGTCGCTCGACTCGGAGCTGGCCACGCTGGCGCAGGACGACCCGGCGATCAACGCGTTCCTGCCCAATTCGCTTTTTCGCAACACGAGCCCGAGCGCACGGGACCTCGGCCAGGTGATCAAGGTCTCGCGGCTCGATGGGCCCGATGCGGCCTCGGCGCGGGCGCTGGTGGACAACGCCATCGAAGGGGAACGCACGGGGCTGCTCGGCCGGGCCTATGTCGATACCGGCGGTCCGTATCCCGAGGGCGACCGCTGGCTGAGCGAGGTCGCGGGCACGCTGGCCGGGCTCGGATTCGACACCGAAGTGAACCGGGCGCCGGGTACATTCGAGGCCGCTGACCGGTTTGACGCTCCCGCGCTCTATTTTGGCTGGTACGCGGCCGCATTGAATGGGCCGATGGCGTCCGGGGATTTTCGTTTTCCGCCGGGTGCGGTGGCGATGCATATTCACAGTTATTCGGCCCCGACGCTGCGTTCCACGAACGAAAGCTGGGTCGGGCCGCTCGTGGCGAAAGGCGTCACGGCCACGGTCGGGAATGTGTTCGAGCCCTTTCTGGAGCTCACGCACGACCCCCGGCTCCTGCTGGCGATGCTGCGGGCCGGCGGGACGTTTGGCGATGCGGTGGCGAACGCCCAGCCGGCGCTCAGCTGGCAGACCATTGCGGTCGGCGATCCGCTCTACCGGCCTTTCGCAGTGAGCCTGGATGAGCAACTGGCGCGGAGGCTGCAGTTGCCGCCCGATCGGATGGACTACGCGGTGATCCGCCAGTCACACCGTTTGGAGTCGGTGGGCAATGAAACGGAGGCGCTGGCCTTGCTGCGCCGCGAGTTCGCGTCCCGGAGTTCCGCGCCGCTGGCCCTGGCGCTGGCGGAGAAGCTAGATCGCTCGGGTGACCGCGCCGGCGCGGTCGCGACCCTGGCCGGGTTGGAGGGAAGTGCCGAGCTGGCCCCCGGGGAATGGGGACTTTGGCGGGCGGTGGCCCAGAAACTTTCGACCTTGGGCGCGGGCGAAGCGGCGCGAGGATGGTATCGGCGGTTGCTCGCAACGTCCGGACTGCCGGAGGACATCCGGACGCAGCTCGAGCAGGAACGGGCGGGGCTGATTGATCCGGTGCCGCGAAATTGACTGCGTCCGCGATGGCGGGGTAGGTCGGACTCGGTGAGTTCGCCGCCGATGATAAGTGATCGCGGCTGAGGCAGCGCCTCGGCCCTACCACGGAACGATCCGACCTGCCCGATTGAGTCAGGCGCTCAGACCTTGTCCACGATCCGGTCAGCCAGGCCGTAGGCGATGGCCTCGGGGGCGGTCAGGTAGAAGTCCCGGTCGGTATCGCGGTTGACGCGTTCCAGCGGCTGGCCGGAGGCCGTGGCGAGGATCTGGTTCAACTCGGCGCGGAGCTTTTCCATTTCCTTCGCCTGGATATTGATGTCGGTCGCGGGTCCGACCATGCGGCCGGAGATGAGCGGCTGGTGGATCAGGACGCGGGCGTGGGGATAGATGAGGCGGCGGCCCTTGGGGGCGGCGCAGAGCAGGATCGAGCCCATGGAGGCGGCCATCCCGGTGACCACGATGGTGACGGGCGACGTGATCATCTTCAGTGTGTCGTACACGGCCATGCCGGCGGTGATGGAGCCACCGGGCGTGTTCATGTAGAAGGTGATTTCCTTCCCGGGGGCGACGGATTCGAGATAGAGGAGTTTCTCGACCAGGTCCTTGGCGGTCTCGTCGGTGACGGCGCCCCAGAGGAAAAGCTTCCGCTGCTCCAGGAACTTCTTCTGCAGCAGCATGGCGACCGGCGCCCGCTTGGCGATCTGCCCGCCCTCGTCATCGTCATCATCATCGTCGTCGGCGCGGGGGACTGGAGCGGAAAGACCGGGCTGGAGATTGTCGACGTGCATGGGGTCGGAAACGTTGGCGGGCATGTCCGGGTTGGCAAGTGTGCAGGCGGAATTCCTGTTCCCGAAT
>CAIYFD010000303.1 GCA_903925425.1 uncultured Opitutia bacterium
GGTGTTTTTCGGTGCGCCGACCCCGGCGCTGAGCAGCGTGATGGCGGCGAACCCGCCGGCCGATCTGGCCTGGGGCGACCGCGTCCCGGCCCTCATCCTCCTCGTCGCGCTGCTCGTCGTCGGCTTCTGGCCGAAGTCGATTTCTACCCCGCTCAACGCCGCGCTCACCGCGGCTGCCCCGGTCGCCCGTGCGGCGGGCCGCCCCTGAGTCATGTCGACCGCCTCCCTTCAACTCATCGAGGCCGCGGGCCGCAACCAGTGGCTCGCCCTCGCGCCCGAGCTGATGCTCGCCCTGATCGCGCTGATGCTGCTCGTGCTGGAGCTGGTCCTGCCGAAGGACCAGCGCGCCTTCATCCCGGGCATCGCGATCGTCAGCCAGGTCGCCGTGCTCATCGGGCTGCTCGTCAATTTCAACTCCCCGTTCATCAATGCCGGCCCGACCTTCAACGGCCTGCTGCACCACACGGCGGGGACCCAGTTCCTGCGGGCGTTCTTCCTGCTGGCCTCGATCCTCGTCAGCACCCTCGCGGCCGTCAGCCTGCCGCGGCAGCGGATGCCGCACGTGGAGTTCTACCACATCGTCCTGGTGGTGACCGCGGGCATGATGCTCCTGGCGCAGGCGAACCACTTCGTGATGCTCTTTGTCGCGCTGGAGACGGTCACGGTGGGGCTCTACATCCTCGTGAGTTACTACCGCGACAACCCGCTGACGCTCGAGGCCGGCCTGAAATACCTGATCATGGGGGCGCTGAGTTCGGGCATCCTGCTTTTCGGGATCACGCTGCTCTACGGTGCGGTTGGGGCGGTGCCCGATATCGACGGCACGCTGCACACCGGGTTCGAGTATGAGACGCTGACGCGCTTCCTGACGAGCCACCCCGGTAACTTCCTCGCCAGTGCGGGCATCGTGCTCGTGCTGGCCGGCGTGGCCTTCAAGATCGGCGCGTTTCCCTTCCAGATCTGGGTGCCCGATGTTTACCAGGGGGCGCCCACGCCCGTGACGGCCTTCCTCGCGGTGGCGTCGAAGGCCGCGGGTTTTTCGGTGCTGATCCCGCTGGCGCTGGAGGTTTTCCGGCCGTACGCATCGCTGGTCGTGCCGGTGCTGAGCGTGATGGCGGGGGCGACGATCCTCTTCGGCAATCTTGCGGCCCTGACGCAGAGCAACGTGAAGCGCCTGATTGCGCTCTCCGGCGTGGCCCATGCGGGTTACCTCCTGCTGGGCGTGATCGCGGCCTACAAGGAGCCGCAGGCGGTCGGCGCGGTGTATTTCTATCTCTTCGCCTACCTGCTGGCCTCCTTCGCGGTGTTCGGCGTGATGACGCAGCTCGGCGGGGCGGACGACACCAACCAGGAACTCGACCAGTATGCCGAGCTGGCGAAGGAGCGACCCTTCCTCGGCGCGGTTTTGGCCATCGGGCTCGGTTCGCTGGCGGGGATTCCTCCCTTGGCCGGGTTCATGGGCAAGCTCCTGATCTTTGTCTCTGCCTTCAAGGCCGGCATGTACCCGCTGCTCCTGATCGCGATCACGGGGGTGGTGATCTCGATCTATTACTACTTTGGCTGGATCAAGGCGGCGTTCTTCCCGGCTTTGCGCCTGTCGTCCGCCGAATCCGCTCCGGCCCCGGCGCCCCGCGCCCCGGTCCATCGCGGCCTCGGGCTTGCGCTCGGGCTGCTCGCTTTAGGATCAGTGGTCCTGGGTTTCTACCAAGGCGCCCTCGGCCGTTGGTTGCTGGGGCTCTGAGGATTGGCCGCAAAAAGGCGCAGAAGGCGCAAAAACGGATGATCGATCTCCGGGTGAGGGCACCCGGACTACAGCCTGAGATCAGGATCAAGGCGGGGTGCCCTCACCCACGATTAAAGCTCTGCTCGTTTTTGCGCCTTCTGCGCCTTTTTGCGGCCATCCCGGTTCGAAAATTCGGTTCAGGCTTGGCGGGGTGAGGTTTTCCCCGGCACCTTTTCGGTGCACGCATGAGAATCACCGGCCTCGCCCTCGTCCCGCCCCCGACCGCCGCCGATCTGCCGAAAGTGACCCCCGAGCTGCTGGCCTCGGTGCTCGCCCGCTACTCGCGCAGCAACCAGGGCATTGGGGCGATCCTGGCGAAGGTCGACCTCGCCAACCCGGACGCGTCGATCGACCGCATCCTGAACTTTGTCGATTACGGCCATGCCTCGATCGGCGGGCTGACGGGTGGGCTCGCGATCGCCCTGGACGACGTCTCGATGTGGCTCGCGTACAAAGTTTTTGAGATCGCGACGATGGCGGACGGGCAGGAGTCGAGCACGCGGTACATCACGATGGATGCCTCGAACCTGCCGACGGCGGCGGAACTGGGTATTCCCGAGGATCTCGCCCCACGCTGGTCGGCCCTCATGGCCCGAGCCTTCGCCGCCTATCATGCCGAGTATGCCCGTCTCGACGGCCTCGCGACTGCGAATCCGGGGCTGGTCCGCGTGCCGCTCGACGCCAAACCCGCGGTTGTGACGCGTCTCCGCAAAAACTATGCCCTCGACCGGGCCCGCTATTTCATCCCGTTGGCCACCCGCACCAACGTCGGTCTCGTCCAGAGCTCCCGCATGTGGGCGGTGACGGTGAAGCACCTCGATTCGCTGCCGCACCCGGAGGCCCGGACCGCGGCCAAGCTGATCCGCGACGAGCTGCTCAAGATCTCGCCGCGCCTCATGCGGCATAGCTTTGCCGAAGGTTCTTTCCAGCAGCAGGCGGCGCAGGAGCTGCAGACGAGTCTCGAGCTCGGATCGGCCCGGCTTTCGATCGCGCCCCTGCGGGACGAGGTCTGGGTCAAGGTCGACCGCGAGACCCCGCCGTGGCTGCCGGAGCGCCAGCCCGTGGCCGAGTCCTTGCGCCACCGTGCCAACCGCTACGGCCAGCAGGGCACCGCGACGCGCCGCATGCGGGTGACCTTTGCCTGGAACAACATGGCGCTCGCAGAGCTGCGCGACCTCAACCGCCACCGCACGGGCCACCGCTACACGCCTCTCATTCAGGCCGGGTTCTATCTTCCTCCGGAAATCCCGGCCGCGCCCCATGCGGCTTTGCTCGACGAGCAGGCCGCGCTGACCCGCGAGCTGATGCACCGCGGCTCCCCGGCGTATGTCCATTCGCTGCTGCTCGGCGCCCAAACGCCGTTCGAGCACACCACCCAGGCCGACAAATTCATCTACGAGGCTGAGCTGCGCACGGGGATGGGTGCCCACTACCGCTATGCCGAGCACCTCAGCGCTGTGCTCCGGGAGTTCCTGATTCAGGTCCCGGAAGCCCGGGACTGGGTGGTCGAGGGCACGGCCGAGCCGGAATAAAAGGATTGCCGCAAGCGATTGGCGCTATTGCCTCGGGCTGCTCGGTGATGACGTACCGCATCAAGCTAGCCCCGCTTCTCGATCTCGCGAGCCTTCCCCTTGGGCTGATGTCCCTGCTCTCGTCACATTGCCCGGTTTTGCGACACCCATGAAGGCTTTCCGGGTGCTCCAGTTTAACATGCAGTTCGGTCAAATCTGGGATGACGCGTACCCCGACCGGGCCCCGGTCAATCTCGACCTGACGATCGCCGAGATCCGCCAGCACGACGCGGACATCATTTTGCTGCAGGAGGTGGAGCATGCGCAGCCCGGTGGGGTGCAGATCAACCCCCCGCCGCATTACAACCGCCTGTGCGCCGCGCTGCCGGGATACGACAGCTGGTTTTCGTACCCGAAGGCCGATCCGCGCGAACTCCCCTTCGGGTTCGGCCTCGCCATCTTTTCCAAGACGCCGCTCACGGACCGCACCCGCTGTGACCTGCCGTCGCCCGCGGTCGAGTTCGATTTCTTTGGGAAGAAGACCACGCCCACCGACCGGTTGCTGATCGGGGCCAAGACGACGGTGCAGGGCCGGGAAATCCAGCTCTACAATACGCACCTGCTCGCGCTCTTCATGCTCGGCTCCAGCAGCACGACGCACCCCTTCCAGCGCGAGCTGGTGGTGAACCAGATTTCCGCCTGGCCCGGGCCGACGCTGCTCGCCGGGGATTTCAATGTCAGCCAGCACCGCACGCTGATCAGCCAGTTCGCGGCAAAGGGCTTCAAGACCGTACAGGAAACGGAGAGCACCTGGCGCCGCCGGCCCTACGTGCTCGACCACATTTTCTTCAATGCCCCCCTGCGTTGCAGGCAGTACGCGGTCAAGCCGACCCCGGCGTCGGACCACCACGTGCTTGTGGCGGATTTCGAGATCGATTGAGGGGTGTCAGGACCGGTAAGGCGGACGCGGTGAGTTCGCCGCTCCGGAAATGATCGCGGCTGAGGCACCGCCTCAGCCCTACCTTCCGGAGGCAGCCGCGAAACTGACGGACAGGCTCTGCAGGCTGACGTCCGCCAGCGAGCCAACCTTGAGGTCCGCATGGCCGAAATCGTGGTGCGCCGTGGAGGGGTTCGGCACGCCGACCACTTTCAGCCCGGCGCGCCGGGCGGCGAGGGTGCCGGTGTGCGAGTCCTCGAACGCCACGGCCTCGTGCGGGCGCACGCCCAGCTGGTTGACCGCCAACCGGTACAGATCCGGCTCGGGCTTGGGTGAGGGGACATCCTCCCGGCAGCCGACGTGGTGAAAATGACCGAGCAGCCCGAGGCGCGCGAGGTGGGCGTCGCACCAGGCGTGGGAGGAATTGGAGGCGAGGCCGACCTTCAGGTTTTCCCTCCGGGCGGCCTCGAGCAGGGCGACGACCCCGGGCAGGACCGGTTGTTGCAGGATGAAATCGTCCTTGGCGGCGCGGCGCTGCAGCTCGAGCTCGGCGCGATCGGCGTGCGGGCTGAACCCGTGCCACGGATCGAACGAATAATCCGCGTGCCCGACGCTGCGGATAAACAAACTGCGGTCGAAGGCTACTCCGTGCTGCTCGTGCACCGCCGCGTAGGCTTCGATCAACGGGGTCTCTGTGTCGAGGATCAGGCCGTCAAAGTCGAAGACGAGGGCACGGATCAGAGCCATCGCTTCCTCTTCAGGTAGATCCAGGTTACGATCGTGAAGAGCAGCATCACGCCGGTGGCGATCTGGTAGCCGTGGGCCGTGCGCAGTTCCGGCATGTGCTCGAAGTTCATGCCGTACCAGGAGCCGATCACCATCACCGGCAGGGTGATGGCGGTGAGCGCGGTGAGGAACTTGATGCCCTCGTTGGCCTCGAAGGCCGCCTTGTTGAGGTAAATGTCGAAGGCCATCATCAGGCGCTCGTGGTAGCCCGCGGCCACCTCGTCGAGCCGGATCAGGTTGTCGCGCAGGTCGCGGAAATAGGGGAGCAGCTTGGGGCGGACCAGCTTGCTGTCGCCCCGGCTGACACGCTCGATCACGTCGCGCTGCGGCCGGATGATTGTGCGCAGCTGGGTGAAGTCGCCCCGCACGTGCAGCAGCTCGGCGACGAATTTCTGCTGGCCGGACTCGCGGGCGAGGACGTGCTCCTCGATTTCCTCCAGCTCGGTGCGCAGCTCGTCGATGACCGGGTTGAAGTTGTCGACCAGCAGGTCGAGCAGGGAGTGGGTGATGCGGTCCGGCCCCCGGGGGCCGGACGCGACGCCTTTCACATAGCGGTCCGAGAGCGTGGCGACCGAGCGGAGCGGGGCCGTGTGAAAGGTCACGAGGTAGTCGCGGCCGAGGAAGAGATCGAGCTCGGTGGTGGCGAACTTGTCGGTGCGGGTAAAGTCGACGGCGTGGGTGACGAGGAAGAGGTAGTCCTCGTAGTCCTCGATTTTCGGGAGCGAGCTCGGCCTGACGCAGTCCTCGA
>CAIYFD010000304.1 GCA_903925425.1 uncultured Opitutia bacterium
ACGCCAGCGGAGCATCGCGCAGGCAATGCTTCCGCCGCCCAGCAGGGCCCAGGTCGAGGGCTCGGGAATCGCCGAGAAGTCGCCGATCTTGTAGCCACGCCAAAGTCCACTCGATCCGTCGGCGATGAAGATCATCCCATTGGCGGCGCTGAGACTGAAATTGGAACTGAAGCTCGTGCCCGCCCCGACGAGGGTGGTGGTCCCGATCTTGGCCCCCGCCGTGTCCCAGACCGACAGCGCGCCGCTGTTGTAGGTGAACCAATAATTACCCACGGCGGCGATGCCGCGGTTCTGCGGATAGGTGTTTTCGCTATTCGCTCCCCAGCCAGCGAGGTTCACGGCCCCAAGCAGCGTGCCGCTGAGATTAAAACGGGAGACCACCCCGGCGTTCATCGCCAGGAATTCCGTGCCGGCGCCGTTGAAGACCACAGAGGATTGGGAATCCAGACCCGGCAGGCTGACGGCGGTGGTTGAAAAAACACCCAGTGAGGTTTGCTGATAAATCGCGCCGCTGGCGTAGGTGCGCGCGTAAACCGTGCCCCGGCTGGTCGGATTCACGAACACCGAGCGAAAGTCCAAACCCGGCGAAAACGTCTGCACGAGCGTGCCGTCGCTCCCGATCTGGGCATAGCGCACGCCGCTGGTGCTGTCGCCCGTCGACGACCAATAGTAGGTTCCATCGAAGGCGATCATCATCGAGGTGGATCCGAGAGGATCGGCGAACGTGACGTTCGCGGTGTAGCTGGAGAGCAGGCCAGCCGCAGCCTCCGCCGGCGCGGCGCGAAGAAATCCGAGCGCGAACGCGGCGACAAATCCCAGTTTTTTCAAGACCGCTTTCATGATGACTCGCCCTGAAATCTGTTTTCGCTCCGGTTACTTGCAATTGATTTAGGCGGGGGCGGGCATTCGCTCCTTTTGCAGATCCCAAGCCCGTGGCAGTCAGATGTCTCGGGAAACCAGGGAACTGGGCCCGCCTGGCTGCAGGGAATCACGGACCCGCGGCGGTCGGCCGCGGAGGTTCTCAGTCATTTTACGGAATTTACTCCAGGCTCTCCTTGAAGTCTCGTGGGAGGTCGCACGCCCTTCCACCAAACCCCATGCCAACACCCCTTACGCTCGTCGCCTTGCTGCATGGTCCCGACCAACCGGGACTGGTCGCGCGGGTCGCCGGATGGATCTTTGCCCGCGGCGGCAACATCCTGCATGCGGACCAGCATCGCGACATGGAGGAGGGAATTTTTTTCCAACGCATCGAGTGGGTGCCGGTGCGCGCAGCCAGCGCCAGCCACGAGGCGGATGAATTCCTGGCTTTTGCCGCCTCACTGGGAATGCAGGCGCGGATCACCCACTCAGCCCGGAAGCTGCGCGTGGCCGTGCTGGTCTCAAAGGCCGACCACTGCTTCCACGATCTCGCGCTGCGCTGGCGCGCCGGGGAGTTCTCCGGCGAACTGGTGGCGGTCATCTCGAACCATCGCGATCTCGCGTCCGCCGCGCGCGGTTACGGCCTGCCCTTCCACCATTTGCCTGTAACGCCGAAATCGAAGGGCGCGGCCGAGCGGCGCCAGCTCCGCCTGCTGCGCAAGCTCGGCGTCGAACTGGTCGTGCTCGCCCGCTACATGCAGGTGTTGTCGGCCGATTTCCTCACGGACTTCGGCGGGCCGGTGATCAACATTCACCACTCCTTTCTGCCGGCGTTCGCCGGTGGCCGCCCCTACCATCAGGCCCATGCCCGCGGCGTGAAACTGATCGGCGCCACCGCGCACTACGCCACCAAGGACCTCGATGAGGGCCCGATCATCCACCAGGACGTCGCCCGCGTGACGCATCGCCATGGGGTCGACGACTTGGTCCGCATGGGCCGAGACTTGGAAAAACGCGTGCTCGCGCAGGCCGTGCGCTGGCACCTCGAGGGCCGCGTGCTCGCCTATCGCAACAAGACCGTAGTGTTTGACTGAGGGCCGGCGCCGCTGGCAGGCGCTATAACGTAAGTTTCAGGCCAGATCTTTCACGGAAAAGTTTGCCGGCCGAAAGTATTTCTCTGCGCAGGCCGTGAACCGCCGGGGCACACTTGTTGGCGCATGAATCCTGAGCGCCAACCTTCATCGGACCGGTCGGTCGGATCCGACAGATCTGACCGAGCTTCCGGGAAGTCAGAAGCCGGACCCCTTCGTCCCAGCGGTGGCTATCGCGGCCTCAAGAGTTTCCGAGCCGCTTCTACGGTCTATGATGCCACGGCTTCCTTCACCCAACGTTTCTTGAATGCCCGGTCGCGGACCGTGGACCAGATGGTGCAGGCCGCCCGGAGCGGCCGGCAGAATATCGCGGAGGGCAGCCGCGCCTCCCGCAACTCCAGCCAGACGGAACTGCGTCTGGTGGGTGTCGCTCGCGCCAGTCTGGACGAGCTGCTGCTGGACTATGAGGATTTCCTGCGGCAAAGGAAATTGCGGCAATGGGCCAAGGATGAGCCGGCGACGGCGGCGGTCTGCGCGGTGGCAGCATATCGGAGCGAGCCAGATGATCGGACTGATCGGTCGGATCCGACCAATCAGTCCGATATGGCCGCCTACCGGCAATGGCTCGAGCACGCTGACCCCGCGATTGTCGCGAATGCCATCATTTGCCTGATCCACCAAACGAACTACCTGCTCGATCGGCAGCTACAGGCGCTGGAACGCGAGTTCATCAGCGAGGGCGGCTACACCGAGCGATTGGCGGCGGCGCGGATGGAGCATCGCCGGAAAGAACATCGGACCGATCAGTCGGATCCGACTGATCGGTCTAATAAAGAATCTCCGCGCTGCCCACAGTGCGGTGCCCTCATGGCTCTCCGCACCGCCCGCATCGGCCGCCATGCCGGCAAATCCTTCTGGGGGTGCATCGGCTACCCAGAATGCCGGGGCATCCTGCCGGTAAAATAAAAGGGCCCGCCGGTGAGGGCGGGCCCGGTCAACGGTCACTCAGGAGTTATTTTTTGCCGATCTGCTTCATCAGCTGCTCGGTGATCTGCTGCACGAGCGCTTCGACGGACGGATCAGACTTGGCAGTGTCGCCCTCGGCGTCGGCCGGGAGGCAGGTCACGGCGGGGCGGAAGTCGGCGTTGTCGCACAGTTCGCATTCCTTCAGGCCGGACCGCGGGTCGGACATGCCGAGCTTCTCGCGGATCTTGATCAGCTCCTTCGCCTGGCCGCCGGTGAAGCGGTGCAGGCCGCCGCCGAGGCTGGCGGCAAACCCGATGGTGCGGCAGTAGGAGTCGATGTTCTCCATTTTCCAGTAAGCGTCCTCGACGTCCTTGCCCCAGCAGATGACGCCGTGGTTCTCCATCAGCACCGCTTGGTGGATCTTGCCGACCTCGCCGACCTCGTCGGCGTTTTCCTTCGAGCCCGGGGTCTTGTAGGTCGCGACGCCGATCTTGCCGAGGAACACCTCGGCCTCGGGGATGAGGCAGGAGGGAATGTCGACGTTGGAAATGGCGAAGGCGGTGGCGTGCGGCGGGTGGGCGTGCACGCAGGACTTGGCGGCGGGCTGGCGCTTCATGATACCGAAGTGCGTCATCGCCTCGCTGGTGCGAACGCGCGATCCGGCGAGCTGCTTGCCGTCGAGGTCGACGAGGCAGATGTCCTCGGGCTTCATGAAGCCCTTGCAGATCAGGGTCGGCGTGCAGAGGGCAAGATTGTCGCCGACGCGCACGGTGATGTTGCCGCCGTTGCCGTCGGTGTACTCGCGCACCCAGAGGCGGCGGCCGATGTCGCAGATGCGCTCCTTCAGGACCTGCATGTCCGCCGCATGGAAGAATTTCTCGATCTCAGCGGGCGATTTCGCGTCGGCGCCTGGCTTCCAGCGGTACTCGAGGTCGGGGGTCTTCGGAGTCGAGGGCCCTTTGCTAGCGGCGGCTGGAGCTGCCGCGGTGGTCTTGCCCGCGCGACCGCCGTAAAGCAGATCGCGGGCGGAGGGCGTCAGGATGGAGCCGGCGGGCGGTTGCTCGCCCTTGCGCTGGAGTTCCTCGGCATCTTGAACGGTGATGACTTTGGCCATGGGAAATTAGGATTTGGGAGATGGGAGATCGGAGATGGGGAAAGGAGGCGGCTACTTGGCGGCCGGCGGATTGTAGAAGACCTGGTCGATGAGCGCGGCGTTGAAGGCATCCACCGGCATCGGGTTCTCGAATGGTGCGCTGGCCTCGGCGCCCTCGGTGAAGCCGATCAGGTGTCCCTGCCCGGCGCCGAGATTGTCGTAGACGACGAGGCTCATGCCCTTGGCGAGCGGCGAGATCGGGCCGCCCTTGAGCTGTTCCCGGCCGCACGGCTGCACGAGCAGGAAGCGGCCGCCCTTGTAGGCGGGATCCTGGTGCGAGAGGGTGACTTTCCCGATGACGTGGCCGAGGCGCATGGTCAGACGGTGGCTGGATCGGGATCAACGATCGCCATGATGATGTTGCGGAGCGGGGACTTTTCGTCGCCGACGTGCTTGCGCGTATGCGAACCGTCGGTCGAGACCAGCACATGCTCGTGCAGGCCGGCGCTCAGCGGGTCGATCGCAAGGATCGGCGCGCCCTCTTCCTGGCCGTGCTCGTCGAGCGGCTGGCAGATGATCGAGCGGCAGCCCACCATGCTGGGATGGCAGATCGTCGTCACCACCACACCGTCAACGCGCGCGAGGATCATCGGCTCAGGAGAGCTTGAGGCCGTCCACCGTCACGCTGCGGCGCGTACGGGTGAAGGTCTTCGGGTTGGTGATGCCCTCGCCGGTGGTGGTCGCGATCGAGTAGCTGAGGTAGCCCTCGCCGCCGAGGCCGAGGCCAGCGGTCGACGGCCCGTTCTTGACGAAGAGCGTGGTGTCGAGCGCACGGGCCATCATCGTCATGTGGTCGAGGTTCAGGGAGTGGATGATCGCCGAGTGCTTGTAGCCGTGCTCCGACTTCTTCGCGAACTCGATGCCTTGCTCGATGCTCTTCACCGCCACGACCGGGATCATCGGCATCATCTGCTCCTCCATGACGAAGAGGTTCTCGACGTCGGTCTGGGCGAAGAGGATCGGGGTCGCGGCGGGCGCGTTCGCGCCGGCGACCTTGGCGAGGACCGCGGCATCGGCGCCAACATACTTGCGGTTGACCGCCGGGTGGGAACAGCCGCCCGCGTCCTTCGTGAAGGTGAAGGCCTCGGCGGCGAGTTTCTCGACCTGCTGGGCGTTGAGCTGCACGGCGCCGGCGCCCTTGAGGGCCTCCATGAACCTGGCCACGTGCTGCTCGAGCACGAAGACCTGCTTTTCGCCGATGCAGAGGAGATTGTTGTCAAAACCGCCGCCAGAGACGACATCCGCGGCCGACTTCTGCAGGCTGCCGGTGCCGTCGACCAGCACGGGCGGGTTGCCCGGGCCGGCGCAGATGGCGCGCTTGCCGGACTTCATGGCGGCGTTGACGACGGCCGGTCCGCCGGTGACGCAGAGGAGGCGGACGAATTCGTTCTTCGTCAGCGCGTCGAAAGTCTCGAGGGACGGCTTTTCGACGGTGCAGACGAGATTCTCGATCCCAAGCGCGGCGTAAATGGCCTCGTTGTAGGCCCGCACGGCCATGGCCGCGGAACGCGCGCCACCCGGGTGCGGGTTGAAGACCACCGAGTTGCCGGCGGCGACGATGTTGATGATGTTGCCGCTGAGGGTGGGCACCGAGTGGGTGACCGGGAGAATGGCGCCGACGACGCCGAACGGCGTGTACTCTTCCAAGGTGACGCCGTGGTCCCCGCTGAGACCGTAGGGATTGAGCCACTCCACCCCGGGGACGAGCTGCACGATCTGGAGCTTGGCGACCTTGTGCTCGAGGCGGCCGATCTTGGTCTCATCGAACTCGAACTTGCCCCACTCCTCGGCTTTGGCCGTGGCCATGGCCTTGACGATCTCGACCACTTTCGCCCGGCCGGCGAAACCCTTCTGCTTGAGCTGCTCAAAGGCATCCTGAGCGGCGGCGCAGGCATCCTTCATTTCGTCGAACACGCCGAAGCGCGGGCCGGAGCGGCGCACCGCGGGGGCGGCGGCCGGGGCCGACGGCGCCGGGGCGGACCCACCGGGCAAACGTCCGAGATTGCGCAGCACGTCCTCCACGACGGCGCGCAGGGCTTTTTCATCCAGTTGCAGGGTGGAACTCATGGGACTGTTTTAATTAGTGGGACGGCCGCAGCGGCTCAGGGAACCGGGAGCCACTACTTCTTCGGCGGATAGATTTTCTGGTTCAGGACCTCGACGGTATCGACGATGCCGACCACGACCGCGTCCACCGGAAGGCTTTTCATGCCCGTGGCCTGGCGGGCGGAGCTGCCCTGGCAGAAGAGCACGAGCTCATCGAGGCCGGCACCGAGGGTGTCGACGCCGACGATGGTGTTGGCCCCGTTGCGGAACTGGGTCGGGTTGGCCTCGTCCACGAGGAGCGGACGCAGCAGCAGCAGTTTGCGACCCTTCATGGCCTCGTCCTTCTTGGTCGAGACCACGGAGCCGATGACACGCGCGAGAAACATGGCGGTTGGGCTTCGCGGCTGGCGTCACCCGGATTCCGCTCCGGTGCCCGGCGCGAAGCCGGGGACGGAAACGGAGTCGGGCGCCGCCGGCCGGCGGCGGAGCCGTTATTTCTTCGCGGGCGCGGCGGGCGCCTTGGGCAGCACGATGGAAACGTCGTCGTTCGGGCGCGGGATGACCTGCACGCTGACGACCTCGCCGACGGTGCGGGCGGCCTGGGCGCCGGCATCGGTCGCGGCCTTAACGGCGGCGACATCGCCGATGACGACAGCGGTGCAGAGGGCGTTGCCGACCTGCTTCATCGGGCCGTAGAGGCTGACGTTCGCCGACTTGAGCATGGCGTCGGTGCCGGTGACGAGGGCGGTAAGACCCCGGGTTTCGAGAAGACCAATGGCTTTGGAGGACATGTGGGTATGGTGGGTTGGAGGTTTTGGTGGAGTGGCTTCGCTGATCCGGCCTTCGCCCGTGGGGGCAGCCGGCGCGGGTGCGGATTGCGGAAAGGGACTAATTTTTCTGGGACTGGATGAAGCGGACAGTTTCGCGGGCGACGACGAGCTCCTCGTTCGTGGGAATGACGAAGATCTTCACGCGCGACCCGGCGGCGGAGATTTCGCCCTCAGTGCCGCGGAGGGCCGCGTTCTTGGCGGGATCGATCACGATGCCGAGTTGGTCGAGCCCGGCGCAGAATGCCGCGCGCATGTCGGGGTTGTTCTCGCCGATGCCGGCCGTGAACACGAGGGCATCGCAGCCGTTGAGCTCAAGATGGAAGGCGCCGATCCAGTGGCGCGCAGAATGGGCGAAGACGTCGAGCGTGAGCTTGGCGCGGGCACTGCCCTGGGCGGCGGCGGCATTGATGTCGCGCAGGTCGTTGCTCACGCCGGAAAGGCCGAGCAGGCCGCTTTCCTTGGTCATCTGGCGCTCCACCTCGGCCAGCGGGAGGCCGAGGGTCTTCATCACAAACGGAACGGCGGCCGAATCGAGGTCGCCGACGCGGTTGTTCTGGGGCAGGCCCGACTGCGGGCTGAGGCCCATGCTGGTGCCGATGGCCACGCCATCGCGAATGCCGGTCACGGAGCTGCTGCCGCCGAGATGGCAGGACACGACGCGCAGCGCCGGGCCCTTGGCCGGAACCGGGCCCGACTGGTAAAGGCCGCGGACGCGATCGGCAATGTCCGTACGACCGAGCAATTCCGCCGAGCGTTCCGCGATGAACTTGTGGCTGGCGCCATGGAAGCCAAACCGGCGCACGCCGGCCTGGTGCCAAGCCTCGGGCACCGCGTAACGCGTGGCCGCCTCGGGCATCCATTGGTAGAACGCCGTTTCAAACAGCGCGACCAGGGGTACACCGGGGAGCTTCTCGCTGAAGCGCTTGATCCCGGCCGCGTACGGCGGATTGTGCGCGGGCGCGATGTCCTTGAAGCCCTCGAGCGCCGCAATCACGCGGTCGTCGGCCGGGACGCAGCCCGTGAGATTCTTGCCGAGCACCGTCTTGAAGCCGACCCCGTGGAGGTCGGCCGCCGCGTGCACATGGCCGGCGGCCTTCAGCTCGGCCAGGCAATCATCGATCGCCTTGCCGTGGTCCGCCACCCGCTCGTAGCCGCCCTTGGCGAGCATCGTCGCCCCGCCGGCGCCGTCGAAACGGAACAGGCGGAACTTGAACGAGGTCGAGCCGAGGTTGGCGACGAGGATGTTCATCCGGGATGGCGGCGGCCCGGCGCGCGGCAGGGCGCGCACCGGGTCAGCGCGGAAATCAGGCCGCGGGGGCCTGGCTGAGCCACTTGCCGAGACCGCCGAGTTCCTCGTGGGGGCGCGGGATGACCTGGACGGCGACAACCTCGCCGACCTTGGCGGCGGCTTCGGCGCCGGCGTCGATGGCGGCCTTGACCGCGGCGACATCGCCCCGGAAGAAACCGCACACGTAACCGCTGCCGACCGCCTCGTAGCCCGTCATCGTGACGCTGGCCGACTTGAGGGCCGCATCAGCCGCCTCGAGCAACGCGCAAAAACCCTTCGTTTCAATCAAACCGACTGCTTCCTGTGCCATGGTGATAAAGTGTTGGAGTTGTGGTTGGGATTAGAG
The DNA here is from genome assembly GCA_903925425.1 of uncultured Opitutia bacterium. Lineage (GTDB taxonomy): Bacteria > Verrucomicrobiota > Verrucomicrobiia > Opitutales > Opitutaceae > CAIYFD01. Next base: position 8,582 of record CAIYFD010000304.1, read on the forward strand.
TCCGACCGTGCGGAGCAGGTCGGCATGCGGGCGGGCGATGATGTGCGAGCAGATGAGCTCGCCCACGCGCTTGGCCGCCTCGGAGCCGGCGTCGACCGCCGCTTTCACGGAGCCGACGTCGCCCTTGACGATGACGGTGACAAAGCCACCGCCGATTTGGATTTGGCGAACGAGGGTGACGTTCGCTGCTTTGACCATGGCGTCGCTGGCTTCGACGCTGCCGACATAGCCACGGGTTTCTACCATTCCGATGGAATCACTCATGATGTTTTTCTGTTACGGGTGAGGGTTGTGGGTGAGGGGGTGGACTTTACTTCAAAAGTTCGACGGGGGTATCGGGCTGCAGCGCGCAGGCGTTGCCCTCGTCGGTATCGATGTGAACCTCGAGCTTGAAGTCGGCGTGAACGCGGACGAGCAGGCGGTCGAAGGTGGTGGCGCAGGGTCCGCCGACGCGGAGCTTCATGAAGTCGCCCGGCTTCACGCCGTAGAACGCGGCATCATCCGGGTGCATGTGCACGTGCGGTGCGGCGCGGATCACGCCGTCGGGCATTTCAAAGAATCCATTCGGGCCCATCAGCATGCAGCCAGGGGCGCCCTTGATATTGCCGGACTGGCGGATCGGGATGTCGAAGCCGAGGGCGATCGAGTCCGTAAGGGCCAGCTCGATTTGATTCAGGTCACGGCAAGGGCCGAGGATGCGAAGATTGGAGATCACCCGGCTGCGCGGACCGATGAGCGTGACAGTCTCCTTCGCGGCAAACTGGTCCTTCTGGTAAAGCCATTTCATCGGCGTGAGCTTCGCGCCTTTGCCGAACAAGGCCTCGACGGCCTGCGGCGTGAGGTGGCAATGGCGGGCGCTGATATTCACCAGCAGCGGATTCGGGGCGGCGGCCGTGCGGGGAAGCGTTTTGCCCATGCGCTGGTATAAAGCTCGGCGCACCTGGTGCTCGACTTCGACGCGATGGGGTAGTGGTGGAGGCAAAGACATGGAGGGAATTTGCGGTAAATCTGGCAGACGCTCCCAGATTCTCGCAAAAGAAGTCAAGTAAAGATTGCAAAAGATCCCAGATTCTTCCAGATTCTTCCATGTAATGCATCCAGAGGAACGCCAATCCAAGGTCGAAGCCTACCTCCAGAAGGCGGAATTTGCTTCTTTGGAAGAGCTTGCGACACATGTCGGCGTCTCGGTTTCTACCGTCCGGCGAGATGTAAGCGCCTTGGAAGAACGGAAAGTCCTGCGGCGTACCCATGGCGGCGCACGCACCCTCCACCCCAAAACCGACGAATTTGTCTTTAATGTGCGCGACACCCACCAGGTCGCGGAAAAGGAAGCGATCGGCGAAGCCTGCGCCGCCCTCATTCAGGCCGGGCAGAATGTGATCATGGATGGCGGCACGACCTGTTTTCACGTCGCGAAGCGGCTGGGCGACAAGGTCGCTCAGATCATCACCAGCTCGCTCCCGGTCGCCAATTTCTTCTCCGCCTCCAACCGCCACGAGGTGCACCTCTCCGGCGGCGTGATTTATCCGCGGCTGGGCGTGCTCGTCGGCCCGCACGCCGTGGACACCTTTTCCCGCATGCATGCCGATGTCGCCATCCTGAGCGGCAGCGGCCTCTCCGAGGACGGCATCTATAACTCGCACGCCCTGCTCGTGGACATCCAGCGCGCCATGATCGCCGGCGCCGCCAAGGTCATCTTCTGTTTCGACCACACCAAGATCGGCCACCGCTCGACCTTCTTCGTCTGCGATTTCGCCGAAATCGACATTGTGGTCACCGACGCCGGCGCCCCGGCCTCGCTCGTCGAGCAGCTCCGCGCCAAGGGCCTGGAGGTCGTCGTCGCCCCGCTGCC
>CAIYFD010000305.1 GCA_903925425.1 uncultured Opitutia bacterium
CCAGAGCCGGTGCTGGAAACCCCCGGGGCCGCCGTGGAGATGGCAGCGGGCGTCCGCCGGACCGTTGTTGAGCGAGAGTTGATGCGTGACGCCATCCAGCGCGAAGCGCCCGCCCGCAATCCGATTAGCGTAACGCCCGACCGTGGCGCCGAGGAAAAAGGGATGTCCGGCGTAGTCGGACACCCGGTCGAAGCCGAGCACGACATCACCGAGGCGACCGTGCCGATCCAGCGCCATCAGGCGCACAAGTGCCGCGCCGAAATCAGTGATCTCCGCTCGGAAGCCGGAGGCATTGCCAAGGGAGAAAAGCTGGGCCGCGCCGGCGGCGGTGTGGCCAAAGGACGTGGCAGTCATGGATTTTGCCTCCGAGTCATCGAGACGAGTGTCCGGCAGTTCGGGCCGTTAAAACCCTAACCTCAGAACTCAAAACCACGATTCACCGTCCCGCCGCCCAGAGGATCGTGTTCTTCAGCAGCTGCCGGTACGCGGGGGTATCGTGCGAGCCGGCGTCGTGACCCAGCGCGATGCCGGCGATGCGGGCCTTCGGGAGATCGACGACAAAGATCGAGGGAAACTCCGCTTTCTTGCTTGGGGAGGAAACGGTCGCCAGCACCTTGATCGGCGTGCCGGCCGGCTCGGGGATATACCAGTAGAGTTCGTCGCTCACCTGGAAGGTCGCCGGCACATCCTTCATGATCGGATGGGTGGGTGCGGTCACCTTCACCTCAAAGGGCGCGACGCGGTCATGGCCTCGCGCGCCGCCGCCGGCAATGACGCTGTTGAACTCCGCCCAGTCGTTCCAGCTGTACCACATGCCGGCGTGGCCGAGGATGACCCCACCCCGGCCGGCGCGGGCGAAGTCCATGATCGCGTTGCGCGTGGCCTCCTGAGTGAACGGCTTGTTGTTCGCGAGGTAGAGCACGTCGGTCGTCGCAAGCATCGGCACGATCGAGTCGGTGTCCTCCGTGTAGCTGGCCTTCACGCCCGGCATGGCGTTGAGCAGGGCCAGGTCCACCTCACCCCACCACTTGGCGAAGGCGTGAGAGCTGCCGCCTCCCACCACGAGCACGTTGAGTGTCGTGGCGGCCGGCGCGTCAGCAGCGACTGCGGCGATGGCCATGGCCGCCAAGGAGAGAACAAGGCGGATAAGTTTCATGCGGCCGGAATGGTTTTTACCACCGAGGCGCAGAGAGCACAGAGCCCAAGCCTCGTTGTTTTTGATTGGGGGATCAGAACCGTCCTCTGCGGCAAAAAACCGCGTGGGAGACTCAGCGTCCCGCGGCCGGAGTTTTGAGGGTGAGAAGGTAGGCCACGACATCCTCGATCTCCTGCGATTTCAGGATGAGGGACATCGGCGGCATGGGTGAGATACCGAGCAGCTCGTAACCCGTGGCGAGCTTCGCGTTCGGGTCCATCACGCTCTCGCGGATGTAGGCCTCGTCCTTGCGCGCGGCGATGCCGTCGAGGACCGGGCCGACCGCGCCGCCGGAACCGCCGACGGTGTGGCAGGCGACGCACGAAGCGATGGCGTTGGTCTTGAAGAGCGCTTCGCCCGCCTTGGCATCGCCGGGCAGCAACGGCGCCGCCGGGGCATCCAATTCGGCATCGGGCACCTGGTGCGCACGGACAAGCATCAGGCCGGCGTTGGCCGAGCCGAGCCATTCGTCAGCCGCGTTCTTCGGATCCTTCCGAAGTTGGGCGACCACCGTCTTGATCGCCGGAGTCGTCGGGAATTGGGCCAGCTTCACAAACGCGGCGAGCCGGGTCTGGAGGTCGGGGTCATTGACCACGGCACTCTCGAAAAACAATTTACTGCCGGCGTCGCTCGACTCGAGCGCGCGGACCGCGTTGCGCCGAAGCGCGGGGTCCTTCGCGAGCAACGCTCCGCGATGGAGGTCGCGGTCGAGGGCGCCGAGACCCTGCAGCGCCCAGAGCGCGTGGATTGCACCCGGGCGTCCGTCCTTTTCCTTCACCATGGCCTTCAGCGCGGGGACGGCATCGATCAGGTGGTTGTCCACGATCAGACGCTGCGCGGTCTGGCGCCAAAAGATGTTGCCGCTGTCGAGGGCGGCGACGATCGCGGAGGTCGAGGCGCCGGCGAGCGACTTGATCGGCGTGGCCGGGCCATCCTTCCAGACCACGCGGTAAACGCGGCCGTACTGATTGGTGCGGAGCGGGCTGGTGTGCGCCGCGCCGCCGCCGGTCGTGGAGGCGTAGCCGGCGTTGTTCAGACCTGGCGTCGGATTGTGCTGGATAATGAAGTTCTCGAAATCAGCGACCCAAACCGCACCGTCGGGGCCGACATCGGCATAGACGGGTGACATCCATTCGTCGGAACTCGCGAGAATGTTGAAGCCGTCGCGCGCGGCGTAACCGGCACCGTCAGGCTGCATTTTCACCAAGCCGATCAGCTTGGCGGTGGGCTCGGCGACCATCGCCAAACCCTGCAGGCGGGCGGGCATCGCATCGCTGAGGATGAAGCGATGGTTGGCGGCGGCAGTGTAGCCGGCCATGACGTCGACTTGGCGCACATTGGGCGTGTTCGGATGGATCGGCAGATTGGCCGCGAGTGCCTTGGCGGTCATGACGTTCGGGCCACCGCGGCCGCCGCCGCCCGGAAAGGCCGGACCAGCCGGACCGGCCGGCGCGGCCGGCGCGGGCGGGACCGCGTTGGCGGGAATGCCGCCGAAGAAGCTCGGCTGGTTGTTCGCGGTGGAGCCGAAAACATCGCCGGCAGCGTTGAAGCCAATGCCCCAGGTGTTGTTGTTGAACTGGTGCATGAACTCGAGCTTCGCGCCGTCCGCCGTGAAGCGGTAGACGCCCTGCTGGAAGTTCTTCAAGACGCCGCCCACGGTGCCGTTGAAGCCGGAGTAACCGACGGTGCCGTAGAGCCAGTTGTCGAAGCCGCGCGTGAGGTTGGCCGCAATCGCATGGGTGTCACGCGTGCCCCAGCCGTTGGCGAAGAGCACCGTACGCACATCGGCCTTGTCGTCGCCGTTGGTGTCCTTGAGGAACACGAACTGCCGCAGGACCGAGACGATCACGCCCCCGTCCACAAACACGAGCGAGGTCGCCATGTTGAGCTTGTCAGCGAACACGGTGAATTTGTCCGCCCGGCCGTCTCCATCGGTGTCCTCACAGATCCGGATCCGGTCGTTGCCCTCGCCGGTCGGATTGCCGTTGGCGTCGAGGAATGTCTGGTGGGGATAGTCGACCGCCTCGACGATCCAGAGGCGACCGCGCTCGTCCCACGCGAGGGCGATGGGGCGGCCGATGTCGGGCTCGGCGGCGAAGAGCTTGAGCTCGAAGTCGGCCGGCACCTGGACGTGCTTCATGCTTTCCACGGCGGAAATATTCTCGGGCACGGGCAGGTTCTCGATCCGGCGCTCGTAGTTGGCCACGCCGTCCTTTTTCTCGTAGACGATGGGCTGGCGGGCGGCAGTCCAAGCGCGGAAGGCGCCGAGCGCGGCGGTGCCAACGAGCTCCGGCACCATGGCCTTGAACTGGGCCTCGCTCGGCCGGGTGGTGACGTTCCGCACGATATGACCGGCGGCGCGATACTGGTCGAGCGCCCGCTGCGCCGCAGCGCCGAGCTGCGCGGCCGGCAGGGCGACAACCACCGCGTCGAAATGCTGCAGATAGGCCGGCGTGAGTTCCGCCGTGGTCGTGAGATGGTCGAAGTAAATGCCGTCCGGCGCAAGCGACTGGCCCGGCAGGTAGGCGTAGGTCGGCGGGGTGAGCTCCCCGCGCGTCGA
>CAIYFD010000306.1 GCA_903925425.1 uncultured Opitutia bacterium
CGCGTTTCATCCATTGGTAGGTGACAGGCGCGCTGCCGGCGATGAGCTGGGCAGTCAGGGTCGCGGAGTTGCCACGGGTGACGATCAGCTGAGTTCCCGTGCTGTTGAGAATATTAACGGGTACCAGCACGACACCACCGCTGCCACCGCCACTGCCGCAGTCATTTTGATCATCGTCATCGTTGCCGTAGTGGTGCTCAGAATCGTGGTCGTCGTCGTCCGAATCGCCACTGTGCTGGGAGCCGCCACTGGAATGATTTGATCCGTAGGATGAATTATCATCACGGCCGTTGTTGTTCCGGTCCTGCGATTTTGAAAACGGGAATTCCTCAGGCCCGACTTTGGATGAGGTCGACTTGGACGGCGTCGACTTGCCGGAGCTAGACTTCGAATGTTTGGAACCGGAGTTCAACGTGGCACCGGCTGGATGGGGCAGAGCCAGAACGCAAAAGGCGATAACCGCCAGCATGGCAACCGCCCGGGGGAATCGGTGCAGACGCTGGACTAAGTGATATTGTAAAGCTCTGGTGATCATATTAGTATGATTTTTACATTTTCGTTTAGTGGGGTAGACTGCCTCATGAACTTTAGGGGGGGGGCGCTGAGGAAGGCAGTCAATAAAATGAGTCTAATGCAATACTAAGGCGATAAGGTTTTGCAAGAAAGCTACTGAGCAATAGGCGCTATCGTACGTAGCTGAAACACTTGATCATGCGATCGCCTTGCGCCGCCAGCTGCGCCACCCGGCGAGGGCACAGGCCAAGCCACTGAATATCAGGCCATACGTGGAAGGCTCGGGGACGTAGCGCGAAATCTGGGCGCCGAAACCCATGAAATCCATGTTACCGGCCGAAGTAGTGGCATCGGTATTGGTCAGGTAGACGGCGGAGTTCCTCCAGTTCACGAGATCGGAGGCAGCGGCCACGACCGTATCGCTTGAAATCAGGGAATAGCCTTGGATGACACTCCCGACACTGAGCCCGAGGTCGCTGAATCGGACCAGAATGCCCACGAGCACCAGATCGCTGCTGGTGAGCGTACCGTCGGAACTGGTATCGATGGATGCGATGGTTTGAGAAGAGGCGAGATTGTCGCCGCCGGAAGTGGAGGCGCGCATATACGTGACGTCTCCTCCGGTTGGGGCGGCCACATTTGTCCCGAAGGAGTTGGCGGCAACCATCAGGCCGGTATTGGCGTAGGTGGTAGGTGCGTTTGCCTGACCGTTCACCGTGCCCGTGGCCGTGAAGGCGGCAATCCGGAAGCCGTCCCCGTTATTACCGTAGTTTTCGAGGTCGAAGAAAACGAAGCCGTCGTTGACGTTGGTGACCGTGAAATTCGGCAAACTGAAGTCGATGCGCTCGATGTTGCTGGTGGTCGCGTCGACGAGGCCACTGTTGAGGTTCGCGAACGGATTGCGGAGGCCCTGAGTCAGGTCGTTGCTCAGCATCACCTCGTTCAGGGTGGGGGTGCTGTCGCCCTTGGAGTAAACCGTGTCGGAGGTCGCGGAATATGCGCCCGAATATTGGTAGAAGACGGTGGCGTTGTTGTTGGTCGCCGTGCTGCGGCGGAAAGCCACCGAAGCGCCTGGAGCATTCGCAAAGACGTAGTTGCCGTTGGCGGTATCGATGTAGTTGACGGCATTGTAGTCGTTCGCGTACGTGAGTTTGTTGCTCGTGACGTTGGTGCCGTTGGACAATGCGCTGTAGGCAACGCTGGTAACCTGAACCTGAGCCATCAGTCCAAGGGGGGTGAAGACCGCGAGCAGGGCCAACATGGTTGGGCGGAAAAGGACGGTTGCTCTGTTTTCCATGACCCAAAGATTGAACTCAGGACCGATCCGGTCAAAAGGTAACCAAGTGAAAATGTGCGTAGTCTGGCAAATCGTACCATAAGCGTAGTTGCGTAGCGCAAAAGTTAGATGGAATTCCCTTGGTCAAAGTATCCTTCGTTTCACTACTCCCTTTCTCGGGTGAAACGCCGTTGGCTGATTCTGGGGGGAGTGCTGGCCGTGGGCCTGATGGTGGCGTCTGGATTAGGGATCCACCTGCTCCGCTCGGGGTACCTGCAGGAGCGTTCCCTGCGGACTAGCCGGGAGTTTTTTGCCACAGGCGACGTGCGGAGTGCGTTGTTGATGCTGCAACAAACCGTTCAGCTTTACCCGGAGAATGTGAATGCCCGCCGCATGCTGGCCGAATACTACCTGACCGTGGGCTCGGCCCAGTCGGTTGCGGCCTGGCGGGATGTTGTGGAACGGGAGCCGGGGGTCGATGCCAACTATCTCAGTCTCGCCGAGGCCGCCCTTGCCTTTGGCGACGAGGCCACGATCCGGGAGGCAATCGGTCGGGTGAGCGCACCGGGAAAGCAAACCGCGCCCTACTATCGCGTCGTGGCCGGTTTGGCGTTGCGCACGCACGACGCGCCCGGCTTGCGGTCCCACCTTGCCGAACTGGAGCGCCTCGAGCCCGGGAACTCGCGGATGCAGCTCAATCTCGCCGCGGTCGACTCCAGCTCCGCTGATGCCTTCCAAGCCAAGGCGGCCCGGGAAAAACTCGAGGAGATGGCGCGGGGGGACTCGGACAGAATCCGGGCGACACTCCAGTTGATTCAACTGGTGGACGGGCGACGCTACAATGTGACCATGCTGGAACTGGGGCGGAGGATTCTGCCCGTGTTGCCACTCGATCCGGACAAGCTGACCGCAGCTTTTGCCGCGCACATGAAGGCTCAGCCGAAGCCGAGTCCGGTGGACGCCGCGGATTTGATCCGCTGGCTCTCCGCTCATGGATTGGCCGTCGAGGCCTTGGCTTGGATCGAAGGATTACCCGCGGAAACCGTGGGTTCGCATCCGGTGGAGCTCGCGCGCGCCACCGCGGGGATCCATGCGAAGGACTGGCATGCACTTGAATCCGCCCTGCGAGGCGGCGCTTGGGGCCCGGTCCGTCCGGACCTGATCGATTCGGCGTTTGCGGCTAACAAACTTCGTGGGTCGGGGGAAGCGAAAGCAATGAATGCCTGGGACCTCGCGGTCGACCAAGCCACAGGTTCGCTGGCCGGCCTGCGTTTCCTCGATAATCTGGGTATTGCCTTGAGCTGGCCGACGGCGCGTGACCGCGTGTTGTGGCGCATGGGCAGGGATTTTCCCAAGGAAACGGGAGCCTGGCAGGTGCTGGCCCTCGGGGCCGAGGCCAAGGGCGATTCCGTCGTGTTGGCCAAGGTGTACGACGGCTGGCTTTTGGCAGAACCAGGCAATCCGGCGGTTCTGGCCAGCAAGGCAATTCTGGCAGTGATTCGGGGGGAAGTTGCGGGTGAAGCGCGCACCTATCTGGATCGGGCGGTGGTCCAATCCCGGCCAGCGGTTGAAGAAATGGCGGCGTGGGCCTGGTTGGAATACCAGAGTGGGCGGCGGGTCTCGGCGCTCGCTAAACTTGATGCCATTCAAGGGCGGATCCACGTCAGTCCCAGGGCCTGTCTTTTTTACGGCGTGATTCTGGCCGAGTCTGGCCGGCGCGCCGAGGCCCGGTTGTACCTGAAGAAGGCCGAAGGCCAGCCGAAGCTTCTGCCTGAGGAGAAGGCGTTGATTGAACGTGGCCGAAAGCTGGCTGGCCCGGGGGTTTGAAGACGAGCTCTCCGGGTCGCTCTGAGATCGGCGGCTAATTTGTTGCCGCAACCACCGCCACCGCCAATTCCTCGGCGGTCAGGGGCAGGGGATTCGCTTTCATGCTGCTGGCCTCCAAGCCGCGTGCGACGATCTCCGGAATCTGCCGTGAGGTGACTCCATGCTTTGCCAAAGAGGGGATGGCCAGGTTGGCGACCAAATCTTTCACCCAGAGAACACCGTCGTCCGCCGTTGCCGATGCGTTTCCGGTGAGCCACGTTGCTACCTCTGTGTAACGGAGAAGGGCCGGATGACGGGGAGCCCGCTGGCGCAAGGCGGCGAGATTGGCCTGCATGATCGGACCCAGCAGCGCGCCGCACATGGCGCCGTGCGGGGCCGAAAACATCCCGCCGATCGGAGCCGCCAGCCCGTGCACCGCACCGAGTCCGGCGTTCGTGAGGGCTTGACCGCTCCAGAGCGCGGCGAGCGCCATGTCGGTCCGGGCTTCCAAATCGTGTTGCGCGACTCGCAGGCGGCGGATGGCACGAGCGGCCTTGGGCAGCCCTGCAGCGCAAAGGACATCGGTGGCGGGATTTGACCGATTGCAGACGTAGGGCTCAATCAACTGGGTGAGTGCATCCATTCCGGTTGCAGCCGTCAGATCAGGTGGCAGGTCCAGAGTCAGCTCCGGGTCGACCAAGGCCACACGCGCGAATAATTGGGAACTGCGCAAGCTGACCTTGAGACCGCGTTGCGGCACGGAGAGCACGGCGTTGCGGGTGACCTCCGCTCCGGTTCCCGCCGTCGTGGGAATCGCCATCCAGGGTATGGCGCGAGCGGGCAGGGGGCGGCCCTTTCCGATGACTTCAAGGTAGTCGAAGGGATCACCGGGATTGCCGAGAAGACCCGCAATGGCCTTGGCCGCGTCGATGGCACTCCCGCCCCCAAGGCCAACGACGCAATCGGCGCCCATTTTTTTCGCCTGATCCAGTCCGGCGAGAACGGTGTCCACCGCGGGCTCTCCGGCGCAGGCAAAGACCTCGGATGACACACCGGCGACACGGAGCAAACCGGTCAGGCGTTCCGCGTGCCGGCGGGATTCGCCGGTGACCACCAACGCTCGGCGGCCCAATCCACGGGCCAGATCACCTGCCTCAGCCAGCCGCCCCGGGCCGAAGACAATGTGCGCGGCGGTGGCGAACTCGAAGCGCATGGCATCGCTCACCACGCGGCTTCTTCCGGGGATACGGTGGTGAGTTTGGTCCCGATGCGCGTCGATGCCATCATGGGTTCGACGGTGTCCCGCCACGTTGCGTAGTGCGGGGTTTCCCGGTGCGCGGCATGGGCCGCCGCATTGCGATAGACTTCCCATAGCACCCAGCGATCGGGTGCGTCCGCCTGTTGACAGACATCGAAGCGAACCACTCCGGGCTCCCGTCGACTGGCGCTGGCATTGGCAAGGGTTGCGACTCGGAATGCTTCCAGGTGGCTGGGATGAACCTGAATTTGCACATGGACGGCGAGCATGGGGGCAGGAAGACGCGCCGGGATCGGGCGGGCAAGAATTTGGTGGTGCCAAACCGGATCACCTTCCGATTCCGCAAGGTGCTTTCGTCCCTTCGGCCCGGGCCAAACTCAAAAGGAGCATTGACAGCAGGGCTGCGGCTTTCGTTTTTCGTCCCCTCTTGGAATGTCTTGCCTGGTAGCTCAGTGGCAGAGCAGGTGACTGTTAATCACTTGGTCGCTGGTTCGATCCCAGCCCGGGCAGCCATTCAGACACGACCCCGCGTGGCGCGCCGGCAGCATTCCGCTGGTCGGGAAAGTGCCCGGTTTCCGGGTATTGGGCGGGCCGCCAAACTTTTGATTGCTTTCGGCCGGGTCGCACCTATCACCTCAACCCCTTTTCCACTACGCCTGCCCTCAATTCCGGGGTGACAGGGGGAACGAAACCATGAAGCAACAGATCAAACTCAATGTCACGCCGCGCGCCCAAACCGGCCGCAGTGCCTCCCGTCGCCTCCGTAAGACCAACCAGGTCCCCGCGATTCTTTACGGAAAGCACACCGCCCCGGAGTCCCTGTCCATCGACGGCCCGGAGTTCATCCGTTTGATCAAGGCCATTTCCGGTTCGTCGTCGCTGATCGAATTGCAGCGCCAGGACAAGGCCGACAAGGCCCTCACCTTCCTCCAGGAGGTCCAGCGTGATCCGATCACTGACCGCTACCTCCATGTCGACTTGCGCGAGGTCAAGGCCGATGAAACTTTCGAAATCCGGGTGAAGATCCAGCTCACCGGCGAATCGTTCGGCGTGAAGAACCAAAGCGGCGTGCTCGAGTCCTCCAACTCCGGCGTGCGCATCCGCTGTCTGCCGAAGGACCTCCCGGGGTTCATCGAGGTGGACGTCACGGAGCTCAAGGTCGGTGAGACCATTCACGTCGCTGAGCTGAAGCAAATTTCGGGCGTCCAGTTTATGGACGATCCCGGCCAGTCGGTCGTTTCCTGTGTCGAGCCCGTGGCCGAAATCGCCGCCGCGGTCGCCGCCGCTCCTTCCGCTGGTGCTGGTGCCGCCGCTCCTGCCGCTGGCGATGCCGCCGCGGGGGCCGCTCCCGCCGCCGGGGCCGCTGCTCAGGGTGGTGACGCCAAGGCCGCCGCTCCCGCTGGTGGCGCCAAGGCTGGCGCTCCCGCCGCCGGTGCGAAGCCGGCTGCGCCCGCCAAGAAGTAGTTTTTTGCCGCGGTCGATCCGGCGCGAAAGCGCCGGGCCGGCCACGTTGTTCTTTGAGTCATGTCCATTTCGCTCGTTGCCGGCCTGGGCAATCCGGGCGCCGAGTACGCCGCCACCCGGCACAATCTGGGCTGGGTGGTGCTCGACGCCTTGGCCCGCCGCGAAAAGCTGGCCTGGCAGTCTCTGCCCCGATTTGAGGCGGAGGTTGCCCGCTGGGATTTTGCGCCGGGGCGCACCCGCTGGTTGCTCAAGCCGCTCACTTACATGAACGAGAGCGGCCGGGCGGTCCGGGCTTTCGCCGCCTTTCACCGGATTCCGGTCGAGGCGATCGCCGTCGCCTACGACGACATCGGGATCGACCTCGGTCTCGTGAAGGTCTCGGTCAACGGCAGCGCCGGTGGCCACAACGGTGTGGCCAGCCTGCTCGAACAGCTGGGCGACGGGTTTGTGCGCTACCGGCTCGGCATCGGGCCGAAGTTTCCGCCCGAAATGGACCTCAAGGACTACGTACTCGGCAAGTTCACCGCATCCCAAGCCAGCATTCTTCAACCACAACTCGATCATCACCTTCAAGGCCTCACCCTGCTTCTCGAAAGCGGGGTTGCCCGGGCCATGAACATCCTCAACCGTAGGGAAATCAATGAAACCGACCAATCGTAACTACCGCGCGACCTTCATCGTGGATAACCGCGGCAAGGAAGACACCGTGGAACAGATCATCGACGGCGTGAAGAAGGAGATCGTCGCGCTCGGCGGTTCCGTCTCCACGATCGAGAATATCGGTCGGAAGGACTTTATCCGTGTCACCGATCGCAAGCTCACGGGTGCCCCCTACGTGCATGTCGATTTCTCGGCCCCCGCGGAAGCTCCCGCCCAGCTGAAGGAGAAGCTCCGTCTTAACGGCAGCGTCTACCGCACGTTCATCGTGTCGGCCTGATTTACTCCACCGCGGAAGTCCCATGGCCTACCTCAATAAAGTTTTCCTCATTGGAAATCTGACCCGCGATCCGGAACTCCGGGTCACACCCAAGGGGACGGCCATCTGCCAGTTCGGCATCGCGGTTAACCGCCAGTTCAAGGACGACTCGGGCGCGATGCGCGACGAGACCACGTTCGTGGACATCGAGGCTTGGAGCAAGCAGGGCGAACTCGTCGCCAAGTATCTCTCCAAGGGCAGCCTCGCGATGGTCGAGGGCCGTCTGAAGCTCGACCAATGGGATGACAAGACCAGCGGTCAGAAGCGCAGCAAGCTGAAGGTCGTCCTCGATAATGTGCAGTTTCTCTCTTCGCGCGGCTCCGGTGCCGGCGGTGGTGCCCCGGCGGCCGAAGAAGGGTCCGAAGGGCCGGGTGGTGGAAGTGTTCCGCCGCCCCGTTCCGGCAACAAGCCCTCTGCTCCCGGCAACATCGATGAAGATGTTCCGTTCTGAGTCTGTCGTCCTGTTTTCCCTCCCAATCCTTTTAACAAACCCAACTCCTCCCATGGCCACCAATGAAGTTCTGCTCGTCAAACCCGTCGAGGGTCTTGGCGGTGAAGGCGATCAAGTCCGGGTCCGCTCCGGCTTTGCCCGCAATTATCTCCTGCCGCGCAACATCGCGGTTCCCGTCACCCGGGCGAATCGCAAGCACGTCGATGCGCTGAAGAAGCGCCGCGGCGAGCGCGAGGCGACCGAGCTTAACTTCGCCCAGGAACTCGCCCGCAAGCTCGAGAAGACCGGTCTGGCCTTCGCCGTGAAGACGGGCGAGGGCGGCAAGATGTTCGGCGCGATCACCGCCAACGACATTCACGACAAGCTGGTGGCCGCGGGCCTGACGATCGACAAGCGCCGCATCCACCTCCACACGCCGGTGAAGACCCTGGGTCGCCACGAGGTGAAGGTGAAGCTGCATGCGGATGTGACGGTTGATCTCGGCTTCGACGTCGTCTCCGAGAATCCGATCGAGGCCGCTCCCGCCGCCGTCGAGGAAAAGAAGCCGGCCCGCGCGGAGAAGAAGTAACTTCCCCGTCCCTGATTTCAGGCCGCGTCCTCCCGGGCGCGGCCTTTTTCGTGCCCGGATCCCGCCCTTGTGAACAAAAAAGGAATAAGTCGGCATTGCGTAACGCGACGGGGCAGGTTCGCATTTTTCCCCTGTATGGCTGACGACCTTTCCCCATCCCCCGCTGGCCGCCGCGCCCCGCCTCCGGTGTCCTCGGTGCGGTCCGTGCCGCACAGCCTCGAGGCCGAGGAGTACCTGATTTCCTGCTGTCTGCTGGATGGGGCCGATGTGCTCTCGAGGTGCATGGAGGCACGGATCGCGCCGGAGTCCTTCTACGACGCCAAGCACGGGGTGATTTATCAGGGGCTGCTTTCGCTCTACAACCGGCAGGCCCCGGTGGACATCGCGGTGCTGGCCGAGGAACTGAAGACCAGCAAGCAGCTCGATGCGATCGGCGGCTATGCCTTCCTGACCCAGGTCAGCGGTCGCATCCCCACGACCGCGCAGGCCGGCTACTTCATCGACAAGGTCCGCGAGTTGCACCTCCTGCGGGAACTCATCCGTTCCGCGACCGGCGCGGTCGAGGACTGTTACGCCTTCACGGGAGGCATCGACGAGTTTGTCGACCGGATTGAGCAAAACCTTTTTGCCGTGACCCAGAGCCGGGTGAGCGAGAGCGCGAAGCCGATGGGTGGCCCGACGAACGAAGCAATGAAGGTCATCACGAAGATGATGATGAAGCAGGGCGAGTTGACCGGCGTCACCTCGGGCTTCAAGGACCTCGACACGTTGACCTTCGGCTTTCAGCGGCAGGAAATGATCGTGCTCGCAGCCCGGCCCTCCATGGGTAAGACGTCGCTGGCTCTCAATTTTGCCGAGGCGGCGGCCCTGCCCAAGCGCGGAGAGCCCGCGCCGGTCCTGATTTTTTCGCTGGAAATGAGCGCGGCCCAGCTTGCCCTGCGCATGCTCTGTTCCCGGGCGAGGGTGAACATGAAGCTGCTCCGCGACGGTCTGCTTTCGAAGAATGGGACGGAGCAGTCCGGGCTGATCAAGGCGGCCGACGAATTCACGAAGTCGCCCCTGTTCATCGATGACTCGAGCCAGCTGTCCATCACCCAATTGCGCGCCAAGGCCCGGCGCATCCATGCCCGGAAGAAGCTGGGGATGATCGTGGTGGACTACCTGCAATTGCTGGCCCCGACCGACAGCCGGGTGCCGCGCGAGCAGCAGGTGGCCGAGGCTTCCCGCGGATTAAAGGCACTCGCGAAGGAACTTGATGTGCCCGTGATTGTATTAAGTCAGCTCAACCGCGCGTCCGAAAAGGAGAACCGCACGCCAAGACTGGCGGATTTGCGCGAATCCGGCTCAATCGAGCAGGACGCCGACGTCGTACTCATGCTCGCCCGCCCCAAAGATGCCGAAGAGAAATTCCAAGTCGCCGCTGACTCGGCGGAGTTAATCGTTGCCAAGCAGCGAAACGGGCCGGTAGGAGAATTGAAGCTTACGTTCCTCCGAGACATCACGCGCTTTGAAAACTATACCCAGTAACCCTCATTGCAGGGTCACCTGTCTCCTTGTCGCAGCGTGGTTTTTCGTGGGGGCGCCGATCGTGGACGTCCATGCCCAGCAACCGATTGCGCCGGCATCCGGAACCGCCCAAGCCGCTCCGCCCCCTGCGCCTTTGGAGAAGATCGGCACGATCACGGTGCGTTTTGTGGGCTCCGCCGTAGTTGATGAGCAGGTGGTGCGGGCCAATATGCAGCTCCGGGAGGGCGGAGATTTGGATGAATCCGCCTTGGATCGGGATATTCGCACCCTTTATCGCACGGGTTTGTTCGAGACCGCCCAGGTCCTAAAAAGCAACAGCGCCACCCAGCCGGGTGTGGTCAATCTCATCGTCGAGGTGACGCCCAAGTATCGCGTGCTGGCCCTGCGGTATGAGGGCAACGACCGGGTCGGTACCAGCCGGTTGCAGGAAGAGGTCAAATCCCGGCCCAATCTCGCCCTCGATGAGCGCCAAGTGAAGGAAGACACCGAGAAGATCCGCGATTACTACGAGAAGGCGGGATACAACCAAGCCGAGGTTCACTACGCCATCGATCGCGACCGGGCCACGGGTTACGCCACCGTCACTTTCCAGATTCGCGAAGGGGCCAAAGTCAAAATCCGCCAAGTCAATTTTATCGGTAATGCGCACGTGACCACCCGGGTCTTGCGCAACGAGATGGAAACCAAGAAGTGGGGCTGGCTTTCCTGGGCCCTGAGCAACGGCCGCTTCCGCGACGACACTTTCGAGGACGATCTGGAGAAGCTGCGGAACTACTACCGGGAGCAGGGCTTCCTCGACGTCGAGATTGCGCCGGACGAGGTGAAGTTTGAGTACCCGAAACCGACCCGGCTCGTCATCACGGTCAATGTCAACGAGGGGCGCCAGTACCGGGTGGGCGAGATTACCTTTGTCGGCAACGACATCTACAAGACAGAGATGCTGCGCCGTCTGGTGCGGCAACGCACCGGCACGCTTTTCGTGCCGTCCAAGCTCGATCGGGACACCGAGACGATCCAAGATTTCTACGGTCGTGACGGCTACCTGACGCCGGACACCAATGTGACGATGCATCGCCGGCCCAACACCGCGACGGGCAACATCGACGTCGAGTATGAGATCAACGAGGGCGAGAAGTACAAGGTGGAGTCAGTGGTCATCGAGGGCAACACGACGACCAAGAGCACCGCGATCCTGCGCGAGCTGCCCCTGGGTCCGGGCGATGTTTTCAGCGGCGTGAAGATGAAGATCGCCAAGCTCACGCTCGAGAACACCCGCTTTTTCGACACCGTCGATGTCACCTCGGAGAATACCAACATCCCGGGCCGCAAGAACCTGAAGGTCTCGGTCCGCGAGGGCCGCACCGGAAACCTCCAGTTTGGCGCGGGCTTCAGCTCGCTCGACCGCGCTTCGCTTTTCATCGAGTTCGCCCAAGGTAATTTCGACCTCTTTAACCGGCATTCCTTCTTCAAGGGCGATGGGCAGAAGTTCCGCCTGCGCCTGCAGCTTGGCTCCGCGACCAGCGACATGAGCCTGTCGTTCGAGGAACCGTGGCTCTTCCAGCGCCGGCTGGGATTCGGGTTCAATCTCTTCCGCACGACCTCGGCCTACGATACCACCCTCTACAAGGAGGTCCACACGGGCGTGAATCTCTACTTGCGCAAGCGTTTGAACGACCTCATCGGCCTGGACGGGCGCGTGGACTACACGCTTGAGAAGGTGGATATCCTTAACGTCGATGCGGCGGCCTCGAGTTTCATTCGGGCCCAGGAAGGCGTGAGTTACGTCTCACGCGTGGGATTGCAGCTCACCATCGACAACCGCGACCGGCTGATCAACACGACGAGCGGCAATCGCATGGAGTTTGATGCCGCGGTGGCGGGTGGGCCGTTCGGCGGCACCCGCAACTACTGGTCGACCGAGTTTCGTGGCTCGCAGTTCTTCCCGGTGTTTCAGGCCAAGACCCAGGTGATCTCGCTCATCGGTCGTCTGGGCGTGATCGATGGATTTGGGAAAACCCCGTCCGTGCCCTATTACAGCCGGTATTTCCTCGGCGGTCCGGAAGATCTGCGCGGCTTTGAGTTCCGTGACGTGGGTCCCAAGGACAGCAATCTTCAGCCTATCGGCGGAAGTTCCTACGGATACTTCAGCACCGAGTATACGATCGATGTCGTTTCGGCCATCCGCTTCGCGTTCTTTTACGACGCCGGGTTCGTGAACATCAAGCCGTTCGACTTCAATCCGGGCGGCTACAACGACAACATCGGTTTCAGCGTTCGATTCTTCCTTGCGGGTGCGCCGGTGAGCTTGGATTACGGCATCCCGCTCACTAAGGATCCGCGAAACCAAAAGGGCCCGCAGTTCAACTTCTCGCTCGGCGGCCGTTATTGACGCCGGGAAAAGCCATCTAGACCCTCGTGAACATGAAATCGTTTCCTCGCACGCTGTTGCTCGCGTCCTGCCTGCTCCTTCCCTTGGCCCCTGCGTTCGCCCAAGCGCCGCTCAAGGTCATGGTGGTGGATATGGTCAAGTTGCTGGATGAACATCCCAACACCGCCGAGCAGAATGCCAAACTCACGGCCGAGCAGGAAGCTGCCACGGCAGACCTCGAGAAGATGCAGAAGGACGTCAATGCCATGGCCGAGAAATACAAGGCGCAGGACGAAGAGTCGAAGAACCCGACCTTGAATGACCAGGCCCGGGCCAAGGCGGCGGCGGACGCCAAGGACACATACGCCCAGATCCAGGCAAAGAACTCCGAGGGGATGAACTACCGCGACCAGTTTACCGCCGCGATGCAGAAGCGGATCCAGAATTACCGGGATTTGATGTTCGAGGAGATCGGCAAGCTTGCCGGCGACATCGCCAAGAAAAAGGGCGCGACCCTGTTGCTCGACAAGTCCGGCGTCTCCGCGTTGGGCGTGTTGGTCGTGGTCTTCGCCGATCCCGCTTACGATATCACCGACGACGTGCTCGCCGAGATCAACCGCAACCGGCCGGCCACGCCGGTGACGGCGCCCGCGTCCACGCCTCCGGCGGCAAAGAAATAATCTACCTAGCGCTTGGCGCTCTTCGGCCCCGCGGGATGTCCCGCGGGGCTTTTTGTTGGCCATGCGCGTCGCCTTTTCCCCAGACTGCCCGCCATGCAGGTTTCATTTTCTCCCGAAGAGATCATCGGCATTGTCGGACCGCGGACCACGCGGGGGCGGGCGGGGAAGCTGATCACCGGCATCGCCTCGTTGGAGGCAGCCGGGCCGGGCGACCTGAGTTTTTTGGGCAATGTGAAATACCGGACGCAGGTGGCCGCCTGCGGCGCCTCGGTCATTCTGCTTCCGTCTGATTATGCGGATGAGCCGCCGGACGGCCAAATGTACCTGCTGGTTGAGAACCCCTCGGTGGCGCTAGCCCAGATCTGCGCCCGGGTGGAAGCCCTGCTCTGGCCTCGTCCGGTGCCGGGCATCCACGCCTCGGCCGTGATTGGACCGGGGGCGAAGATCGCGGCAACCGCCACCGTCGGGCCGCTTTGCGTGGTGGAGGCCGGTGCCGAGGTGGGTGAGCACGCCCACCTTCAGGCGCAGGTCTTTGTGGGGCGGGGGGCAAGGGTGGGGGATCATTGCTGGCTGATGCCCGGCGTCATGGTGGCGGCCGAATGCGAGCTGGGCCGGCGGGTGAGGCTGCAACCGGGCGTGGTCGTGGGATCGGACGGTTTTGGCTATGAGTTCACGAATGGTCATCATGAAAAGGTGCCGCAGGTCGGAAACGTCATTCTGGGTGATGACGTCGAGATTGGCGCCAACACCACCCTGGATCGCGCCCGTTTCAGCCAGACGGTCGTGGGGGAGGGCACCAAGATCGATAATCTCGTGCAGATTGCCCACAACGTGGTGATCGGCCGTCATTGCATCCTCTGCGCCCAAGTGGGGATCTCGGGCAGCGTCACGATCGGGGACTATGCGGTGCTCGGGGGCCAGGCGGGTGTCGCCGGCCATATCACCATTGGGAAAGGGGCCAAAATTGGAGGTGGGGCCGCCGTCACGAGCACGGTTCCGCCCGGTGGCTTCGTCAATGGCTCGCCGGCGATGCCGTACATGCTTGAGCGCCGCATCGTGGTTTTGAAGCAAAGACTGCCGGATCTCTTCCGGCGGGTCGACGCGATCGAGGAACGTCTAGAAAAGTCTTCCGCCTCGTGACAAACTCCCCACCATCCGGGCCGCATGAGTGAATCGCGGCTAAAGATTTTTTCCGGCAACTCGAATCGCCCCCTCGCGGAGGCCATTTGCAAAAACATCGGCGTGCCGCTGGGGGAGGCGACGGTGACGAGCTTTCCCGATGGCGAGACGTTCGTGAAGATCAACGAGAACATCCGTGGTCAGGACGTCTACATCATCCAGTCGACCTGCCCACCGAGCAATCATCACCTCGTCGAGCTGTTGATCATGATCGATGCGGCCCGGCGCGCCTCGGCGCAGCGCATTACCGCGGTGCTCCCTTTCTACGGCTACGCCCGCCAAGACCGCAAGGACCAGCCCCGGGTGCCCATCACCGCCAAACTCGTGGCCAACCTGCTCGTGGCCGCCGGCGCGAACCGGATCCTCACCATGGATCTGCACAGCCAGCAGATCCAGGGCTTCTTCGATATTCCGGTCGACCATCTCTATGCCTCCCCGGTCTTTTTCGAGTATCTGGCGAAGCGCCAGTTCGGCAACCTAGTCGCCTGCTCCCCCGACGTTGGCGGCATGAAGATGGCGGCGGCCTACGCCGACGTGCTCGGCGCCGGACTTGGCATGGTGGCGAAGAAACGCACCAGCGCGACGAACGTCGAGGCGATCAGCGTGGTCGGTGAGGTGGCGGGTTGCGACATTCTCCTGGTCGACGACATCACCGAGACCGCGGGAACAATTACGGCCGCAGCGAAGATCCTCCGCGAGCATGGCGCGCGCAGCGTGCGGGCCGCCGTGAGCCACTGCATCCTCAATGAACTTGCCATCGAGCGCCTGAAAAGCGGGCTGATCGACGAACTTATCACCACGGATTCGACCCCCATCGACACCAAGGGGCTCCCCATCACGGTCCTGAGCATCGCCCCGCTGCTGGCGCAGGCGATCGTGCGCATCAACAGTAACGAGAGTGTAACTAGCCTTTTTCGGATTAAGGGTTTCTAGTATTGGCCAGCATTCGGTCCGGCGCTCCCGCCATTTTTACCTTCGGCGATCCCAAAATCTCATGAAGCTCCTGATCTGCGCCGGACTGCTCGCCCTTCTGTTTGCCACGCCGCCGGCTTTTGCCGCGGCTGCGTCCAAGCCGGAAACGCCGCGCACCATGCCGGTTCTAGTGATTGACGACACCCCGATCGGGAAAACTCCGATCGTGACCAGCTACGCCGACGCCTTGGAGCCCGCCCAGAATGCGGTCGTCACCATCTACATCTTAAAGAATGCGACTCCCGAAAACGCGCTGGCGCGCCAGCTGTTTGGCGAAGGCTTTCCGGGAAAGCAGAATCTGGAGGAAAGCGGACTCGGATCTGGGGTCATCATTTCGGCGGATGGCTATATCCTGACCAACAACCATGTGGTGACAGGAGCGGATAGAATTGAGGTGTCGCGGGTGGGGGATCAGAAGATCAAGGCCACGTTGATCGGCGCCGATCCGAAGACCGACATCGCCGTGATCAAGATCGAGGGGGAAAACCTGCCCGTCATCACCCTCGCGGACAGCGACAAACTCCGGGTCGGAGACGTGGTGTTTGCGATCGGAAATCCGCTGGGCGTCGGACAGACCGTGACAATGGGGATTGTCTCGGCCAAGGGGCGGCAGATCCGCCTGCTGGACACGGCAGAAAGCAAGGGTTTCGAGGATTTTATCCAGACGGACGCCGCCATCAACATGGGGAATTCGGGTGGAGCATTGGTCGACGCCAAGGGACGCCTTGTGGGCGTCAACAGTGCCATCCTTTCAACCGGACGCGGTGAGATGGGCGGGAGCATCGGCATCGGGTTCTCGGTGCCGGTTAATCTGGCCACGAATGTCATGGAGAACCTGATCCGGAACGGGAAGGTGTCCCGTGGCTACCTGGGAATCAACGGCGACGACCTTTCACCCGACCTGATCGGTTCATTCAAGCTGCCGCCCAACTCCAAAGGAGTGATCGTGACCGAGGTTTTCCCGGATGACCCGGCCGCCAAGGCGGGCCTCAAGGTCGACGACGTGGTTGTGGCGATCGACGGCAAGTCCGTGGGCAGCAAGGTCGAACTCGGTCTCGTCATTGCGCAAAAGCCGGCCGAGGCCCAAATCAATGTGCGCTATTTCCGCGAGGGCAAGGAGAGCACGGTGGCCGTGACACTCGCCAGCTTGGAGGAGGACCATGGCAATGAAATCCTGCCGGGCGTGACCGTCGCCGGTTTGACCCCCGACAGCCGGCGCAAACTGCATCTCGACGCCAAGGTGGACGGGCTGCAGATCACCGCGGTAACCGATGCGTCCGACTTCAGCTCGAAGCTGAAGGAGGGTATGGTCATCACCAAGATCAACAACGACAGCGTCACGGATCTGTCCAAGGCCCGGAAATCGATTCAGAAAGGGATCAACCGATTTTACATCTATGCCGGGGACAGGATCACAGTCCTCGGGATTGACGTGAAATAGACGCCCGACGGTTCAGCTGCCGGGCTTCTGCACCGGGATCCGGGCCAGCGATTCAGGGACGGCATCGGCCGCGTAGGTGGGGAAATTCAGTTCAAGCAGGGAAACCG
>CAIYFD010000307.1 GCA_903925425.1 uncultured Opitutia bacterium
CCGGTAAAACTGCCGGGGATCGGAATCCTCACCCGTTGCGAAACGCAAAGAAGACGGCGCCCGCCAAGATAAGGACAAGAAAGACGAAAATCATGGGGTTGGGGTGAGTGTCAGCGGCGGCGCACGGAAATGGCAACCCCTCCGGAGCTCAAGGCTGCTTCGGCCGGAGGCGCCACTTGCCCTCGACTCAGGCGCGCCAATCTGCCTGTGTCCGCGACCCCATGCGGATTGCCGTCCTTGCCGACACGCACGACAGATATCCCCCTACGCTGCCGGAGCGCCTGAGTGGTGCCGACGAGATCTGGCACCTCGGGGATGTCTGCGCCCCGGAGATTCTGGTGGAGCTGGAACAGCTCGGGCCGCCCTTGCGGGTCGTGCTGGGCAATGGCGATGACAACCCGGCCTGGCCGGAATCCCTGCAGCTCGAGCGGGGCGGGTTGACCTTTTTCCTGACTCATATCCCGCCGTCGCGGATCCCTCGCGGGGTGCACGCGGTTCTGCACGGGCATACGCACGTGCCACGCGACGAGACGGACCAGCTCGGCGTGCGCTGGCTCAATCCCGGCTGCATCACCCGCCCGCGGGGCGCCGGTACCAGCTTCGCGTGGCTGGAGATCGAGGGCGGCGCGATCTCCTGGCGGATCGTGAAGCTGTAGATCATCCGACCGCATTTTTGGCCGCGAAAAGGCGCAGAAGGCGCAAAACAAACCAGATTGGCGGATTCTTTTTGCGCCTCTTGCGCCTTTTTGCGGCTATCCCCATCCAGATTCAGGCATGACGAGTGACGACCAACAGGACTTGTTCGGGCTTTTTGCCCCGGAGGCCGGCGTGCACAAGGCACCGCCGGGCGGAGGCGCCGACGGCGCGGTCGTCTACGAGCGGAGCCCGCGGGCGCGACGGTACCGGCTGATGCTGCGCCGCGACGGCACGGCGGTGGCAGTGATCCCGGCTCGCGGTTCGCAGCGCGAAGCGGAGCGTTTTGTGGAGCGGCACTTGGAATGGCTGGAGCGCGCCCGCGAGCGGCAGCGCAAGCGTCCCCGCGTCGCGGAGTTTTGGTTTCCCGGCACGCATGTGCTCTGGCGCGGAGAAATGGTCGAGATCCGGGCGGCGCCGGATTTCGGCGGCGCGCTTCCCGCGAAGCCGCAGGTTTGCCTCGCGGCGGATGTTTTTCGGGTGTCGGCGCTGGACCGCGATCTCCGGCCCGCGCTCGAGGCGCAGTTTGCGCGGCGCGCGCGCATCGAGCTGCCGGCGCGCACCTGGGAGCTGGCCGCCGTGGCCGGCCTCGAGGTGAAGCAGGTGACGGTGCGCAACCAGCGCTCGCGCTGGGGTTCCTGCTCCGCCACCGGGACGATCTCGCTCAACTGGCGGCTGGTGCAGACGCCGGAGGCGGTGCGCGACTACATCATCCACCACGAGCTGATGCACCTGAAGGAGATGAACCACTCCGGCCGCTTCTGGGCGCGCGTCGAGGAAGTCTGCCCCGGCTGGCGCGACGCCGAACTCTGGCTCAAGGGCAACGGCAGCCTGTTGGGATTGTAGGGTAGGGCGGAGATGTCATCTCCGCCGCGATCCGAGGCCGGCAGGCTTCTGCGGGGAATGATCTACAGCGCAGCGACATTCCTCGCGGTGGCGGAGAGGATGTTCGCCGAGGGCCGGAGCGCCGTCTGCCTTCTCACCGACTTGGCCAACCCCGTTGCGAACCGCTGCGATGCCCGGATGGGGTTCAAGCCGGTGTGTGATGCCGTCTATATTCGGCGGATCAAGTAGCGCGCGGGACAAATCCGGAATCCCGGCCGGCTCGTCGAGCCAGCCCTGCCTTTACACCTGCGGAAGGGATCGGCCTCCGCGTTCTCTGCGTGAAGCAACTCCCGGTCACCTACTGAAAGTCCACCAGCTCGACCTCGAACACGAGGGTGGTGCGGGGCGGGATGCTGGGGGATTTTCCGGCCACGCCGTAGCCGAGCCAGTAGGGGACGATCAGCGTGCGCTTCTCGCCTTTCTTCATGGTGAGGAACGCCTCATCCCAGCCCTTGATGACCTGGCCGACGCCGACCGTGAAGGTGAGCGGCACGCCGCGGCTGTAGGAACTGTCAAAGGGCGAGCCGTCGAGCAGCTTGCCGTCGTAGTGGGCGGTGACCTTCTGGCCGCGGGTCGGCATCGCGCCCGTGCCGCGCTGGCGCTCCATGTACATCAGGCCGGTATCGGTGACGCGCGCGGTGTTGAACTTCAGCCCGATCAGCATCGCGTCCTCGGTGCTGAGCTGCGGCCGGCCGCTTCCCTCGAGCGCCTCGCGCATCGCGCTGTTGATCGGGCGGTCCTTCGGGCTGTTGCGGGCGAGCATGCCGGAGCGGACGACGATCGCGATGGTGATCAGGATCACGCCGAGCAGGGCGAGATACATGAAGCTGCGTGGGGGCTTGGGCATGGCGGGTTAGGAGATTGATCGGCGCGGCGGTCACGGAGTGACGCGCCCTGCCGGATCACGGCAGGAAGGAGCAGATGTACTCGCAGATGTCGCCGGCGACCTCGATCGTGAAGCCGTTCTTGGCGGGGACGTCGAAGTAGGTGCCGGCGGCGTAGGCCTTGGAGACGGTCTGTCCGTCGAGGGTCACCTGGCAGGCGCCCGCGGTGATTTCCATGCGCTCAGCGGCGTCGGTGCCGAAGTGGTAGGTGCCCGCATAGATGAGGCCGAGGGTCTTCTTGGCGCCGCCGGGCAGCAGCAGGGTGTGGCTGACCACCTTGCCGCCGAAATAAACGTTGGCCTTGGTGATGACGGTGACGCCGGTGAACTGGGAGGGGAGGGAGGACATGGGAAAAAGATTTGAGATCTGAAATTTGAGATCCGGAGAAGCCAGCCTTCGCGGAGCCTACGGCTGGTTCGCCCTGGCGCGCGGCTTCAAGCGATGATGACGCCGAACCGCGGTGGAAGTTGCTCAGGGAATCTGGATGACGCGGCCGATGACCAGGCTGCGCTCATCCTTCAGCACTTCGCGGTTGGCGTTGAGGATGTCGGACCAACGGGACTCGGTGCCGTAGTACTGACGGGAGATCTTCGAGAGGGTGTCGCCGGTCGCGATGGTGTGGGTGCGAACGGGGGCGGCAGGTACGGGCTGTCCGGCCTGGACCGCGCCGGGACGGGTGGGATTGGCGGCGTTGCGCAGTTGGGTGACGTCGGCCTCGAGGCGCGCGGTCGGCACCGGGGTCTGGGCGTTCAGGGCCGTCTGCAGGCTGGAGGTGGAAAGGTCGCGGGCCTCGCTGGCCGAGGAGGAGCGGGCACCGGAAAGCGTGGCGATGCGGTCGTTGGCCACGCTGAGCTGGGAACGGAGCGAGTCGGACGCCTGCTCGGCGCGGTTGCGGGACTCGCGCTGGGCGATCAGCTCGACGTTGAGACTGGAGAGTGCGGCCTGGGCCTGCTGGTTCTGGGCGGTGAGGTCCCGGACCTTCGTGGAGAGGGAGGCATTCTCGCCCTGGACCTTGTCTACCTGGGTGCGGAGCTTGGCGGTCTCGTCCTGCAGCGAGGTGTAGGCCCGCAGCGAGGTGGCGAGGCGTTCCTCGGTGTCGCGCAACCTGGCATTGGTGTCGCCCGAGATGGCGGGGCTGTTCGCGCGCTCGGTCTGGAGGCGCTCGTAGTTGAGGCGGAGCGCGGCGAGTTGCTTGGTGGTTTCGCTCAGACGGGAGACAAGGTCGTCGGACGTGGCGCCGATCGGCGCCGGGGTCTCGATCATGGCCCGCAGGGTGGCGCCTTCCTTGTGGGCGAGAGCGAGCTGCTGTTCCAAAAGGTCCTTCTCCGTGCGCAACGCGCTGTTCTCATCCTTCAGGCTGGAGGGGCCGAGATGGACGTAGCTGCAGCCGGAGACGGCGAACAGGAAAAGCCCGGCGAGGGCGGGGCGGAAGCTCGGAGAGCGCATGGGGCCGCAGCAAGAGGGCAAAACCCCGGGCTGGCAATCCTGCGCGAGGGAGGCGGCGTGCGGAGGTAGGGCGGCGATTCCGCTCGCCGCCGGGATGGGCAAAACACGGCGGTCACGGAGTGACGCGCCCTACCGGGAATCGATCATCGCGGCCGCCCGTTTCGACAGACTCAAGGCCCTGAGCTGAGTCGAAGGGCTCGTCGGGGCAGCCCGACCATTTAATCACGGGATCCGCAGGGTGCGGCCGGCCACGAGCGAGGTGGAGCCGCGCAGCACGTCGCTGTTGGCGGCGAGGATCTCCTGCCAGCGGGTCGTCGTGCCATAGTAACGCAGCGAGATGCTGGAGAGGGTGTCGCCCGCGGCGATGGTGTGGGAGCGGGGCGCCGCGGCGGCGGGGGCACCGGGAGCGACCGAGCCGGAGGTGGCGGCCGCCGGACGAAGCGGCGCGGAGGTGACCGTGGTGGAATTGGTCGCCGGGGAGGCCGGGGCGGTGGGCGCGGTCACGGGCCGGCCGGGCTGGGCGACGGCGGTTGCCGCTGCTGCCGCCGCGGGGGGAGGCGTCGCGGTAAGCACGACCGTGGTCGGCGGCGCGGGGGTGGGAGTGACGACGCGACCGACGGCCTGTGAGACACTGGCGAGCGTATCGCGGAGGCGGGCGTTGTCCGCGGTGAGGGTGCGGCTGGCGGCCTGCGCGGCTGAGTTGCTGCGCTCGAGTTCGGTGACGCGGGCGCGGAGCGCCTCGAGCTCGGGGCTCACGGCGGGCGGGGGGGTGCGGACCAGGGCGTTTCCCGCCACGAGGGAATCGGCCCGCTGCGCGCTGGCGGCGAGTTGATCGCCGGTGGCGGCCGGGGCGCTGGCCGGGGCGCTGGCGAGCCGGGCCTCGAGGGCGGCCTTTTCGCGGGTCAGGCGCTCGGTGGTGGCCTTGAGTTCGTCGGCCTCGGCCTGGGCCAGCGCGTAGCTGCGGAGCGCGGTGGCGAGGCGGGCGGGCGCATCGCCGTCGGACACGAGCGCCGGATTGGCGGCGGGGGTCTGGCGCGCGTCGCGCTCGGTCTCGAGGGCCTGGACCTGGCTGCGCAGGGCCGCGAGTTGCTCGTTGTTGGTGCGGGCGGCGGCCTCGGCGGCGGTCTGCGTGCGGCCAGCCTCGGTGCGCGCGGTTTCGGCCGCGGCGAGCTGGCTGCGGAGTGTGGTGATCTGGGTCCGCAGATCGCGGAATTCGTTCGGCGAACGGCCGGCCGATGCGGCCTGCAACGCGGAGGTCTGGGCGGCGTCCTGGGCCTCCTTGAGCTTGGCCTGCAGGGCCGCGAGCTGCGCGGTGGATTCCCTGGCGGCGCGGGTCTTGTCGTCCTCCAGCTTCGCCACGGCGGCGCGTTGGTTGGCGAGCTCGGCGGCGGTCGACTTGGCGGTGCCGAGTTGTTCGGTGAGCTGGGAGCGCTCCTTGGTGAGCGTGGCGACCTGAGACTCGAGCTTCGTCACCTGCGTGGCGGACTGATTGGCGGCGGCGGTGCGGGCCTTGGCCTCGTCCGCGGCCGTGGCAGCGTGCTTGGTGAGGTCGGTGCGGGCGGCCTCCGCGGCGGCCAGCTGGGTGCGGAGGGTTTCGATGTCGCGCTTGGCGGCGGCGAGCTCGCCGGCGGTGGCGCCGGCCTGCGACTGCTGGGTGTCGGCGGCC
>CAIYFD010000308.1 GCA_903925425.1 uncultured Opitutia bacterium
CCGCTCACCACCAGGCGCCGGAGGTGATCCGGGCCTTGATCTCGGCGATCTTGTCCGGGGAGCCGGTGAAGACGTTGTCCGGATAATCGCGGCGCTGGATCATGTTCCGATGGATTTGCGCCTGCACGTAGGCGTTCGGGCTCGCGCCGGCGAGGTACTGCAGGCGGAGGTTGCGATCCGTGTTGAGCACGGCGTCGCTCAGCCAGCCCTTGAAGGTCTCCTTGTTGCCGGCGTAGGTCGCGAAAAGCTCGACTGCAGAGTTGAAGCCGATCTCGGCGAGCGACTGCTTCACCGGGGCCCAAGCGGGGCTGTTGAGCTTCGCCTCCATCTCATCGAGGTCGATCTTCAGCGGCTGCTCGGTACCGACCATAACGACGTCGTAGCCGGCGCCGTTGTACGTGTTGCTGAACACCACGCCGTTCGGGAAGACCTCGAGGAAGGTGCCGACCTCGCTCTTCACCGCCGCCTCGTTGTTCTCGTAGAGCTGCACGAAGACGGTGATGACACCGCCCGGGTTGAGGTGCTTCTTGGCGATCTGCCAAAACTCCTGCGAGTAGAGGGTGGCGGCGCCCTTGATCCACGGGTCGAACGGGTCCGAGGTAATCGCGTCAAACTTCTCGTCCGTCGAAAGCAGGTAGTGGCGCGCGTCGTCGATGTGGATGTGGACCTTCGGGTTGTCCACGACGTTGAAATTGGCGAAGCCGAAGTTCTTGGCGACAAACTGCGGGACCAATTTCTCGATCTCGGCGATGGTCTCGTGCTCGACGGTCGGCCCGATGCTGACCGCACCGGCGGTGACACCCGCGCCGCAGCCGATGACCAGCATCTTCTTGGCGGCGTTCTTCGGCAGCAGCGTGGTCATGTGGCCGAGCATGCGCTGGAGGCGCATGTCCTGCGGCTCGGAGGAGGCCTGGACCTTGCCGCCGTTGTGGTAGTTGCGGATGCCGGGGGAGGTTTCGGAAACCGCCATCGAGGAGTTGGTACCCTCGCCCCAGAAGATGAACTGGCCGTGGTCGTAGAAGCGGTTGGCCGTGTTGTGGCCGTGGCCGATCAGGAGAGCTGGGACCTGCGGAACGATGGAGGCCATCCAGACGGCGAGGCCGATCGTGAGGGCCACCGGCACGGCGTTGGCGGGCTTGAATTCATTGCCGCCGTCGGCCTTGCGCGTGAAGGCGAACGCCACAATCGCGGAGAGGGCGGTCGCCGAGATGACGATGCGCTGCGAGATCATGGTGCCGAAGGTCGGGATCAGGATCATCGCGGCGACGATCGAGCCGACGATGGCGCCGACCGTGTTGGCGGCATAGACCGAGCCGACAAGCTTGCCCGAGTCCTTGCGACCGTCCGCGCAGGCCGCGAGGGCCAGCGGGAAGCTGGCGCCCCACAGAATGGAGCCCGGGAGCACAACCCAGAGGCAGCGGACCACATCGAGCTGGAACTGGAAGATCGGCAGATTCCAACCGGCGGGCTGGATCACGTTCGCGGGATTAATCGGCCAGAAGGGCAGCCACTCGAGCATCGAGAGGGCGGCCCAGCCGAAGCAAAGGAGGAGGAGGAACTGGCACCAACCGAGCGCCCGGCGCGGATCCTTGGTCGAGCGGGCCAGGAGCGAGCCGCCGCTGCTGCCGAGGGCGAGGCCGGTCAGGAAGCAGGCGAGGATCAGCGAGAACGTGTACACCGTCTGGCCGATCATGAGTCCGAGCAGGCGGGTCCAGACGACCTCGGCGCCGAGCGCCGTCATGCCGGAGAGGGCGATGGTGACATAGACCGGCCAGAGCTTGGCCCGGCCCGGAGCCGCCGCGTCAGCCGCATCCTCGGCGGGCGTGGACACCGCGGTGTAGGGCGTGACGCCCGCCAGCAGGTACGCGGCCACCGCGACGACAAAATTGATCGCCACGGCCCAGTAGGTTGCGACCGAGGAATCGTAAACGCGCAGCAGGTAGAAACCGGCGAGCACGCAGCCC
>CAIYFD010000309.1 GCA_903925425.1 uncultured Opitutia bacterium
CAACAGCCCCTACGGCCGCGAGGTGAAACGCTGGCTGCGGCACGGCATCGGTGTCCACCACGCCGGCCTGTTGCCGAAGTACCGCATCCTCGTCGAGCAGCTCGCCCAGAAGGGGCTGCTCAAGCTCATCTGCGGCACCGACACGCTCGGAGTCGGGATCAACGTCCCCATCCGCACCGTCCTCTTCACCCAGCTCTGGAAATACGACGGCAAGAAGTCGGCCATCCTTTCGGTGCGCGACTTCCGCCAGATCTCCGGCCGGGCCGGGCGCAAGGGTTACGACGATAAGGGCTATGTCGTGGTCCAAGCCCCCGAGCACATGATCGAGAACAAGCGCGCCGCCGAGAAGGCCGCCGCCAATCCGGGAAAGAAGAAAGTCGTGAAGCAAAGCGCCCCCGAGGGCTCGGTCAGCTGGGATGCCAAGACGCTCGAGCGACTGCAGACGGCGCCTCCGGAGCCGCTGGTGTCGCGCTTCGAGATGACGCATGGCCTGCTCCTGCTCGTGCTCAGCCGCGACGCCGACGGCTGCCGGGCGCTCCGCCAACTCATCGCCGATTCGCACGAGCCGCCCGTCCGGCAGAAGGCGCTGCGTCACCGCGCCTGGCAGCTATTCCGCGCGTTGCTGGAGCGGAACATTGTCGCCTTCATTCCGCCCGAGCCGTCGGGCAAAAAGCTCCGGGTGAACGTCGAGCTACAGGACGACTTCTCGCTGCACCAGACGCTCTCGATCTACCTGATCGACACGCTGCCGAAACTGGACCGCGCCTCGCCCGATTACCCCTTCGACGTGCTCACGCTCTGCGAGGCGATCGTCGAGGACCCCGACGCCATCCTGCGCCAGCAGGTCAGCCGCCTGAAGACCGAGAAGATGGAGGAGATGCGCGCCGCCGGAGTCGAATACGAGGAGCGGATCGCCAAGCTCGAGGAAGTCGAACACCCAAAGCCCCTCCGCGAATTCCTCTACGAGACCTTCAACGCCTTCGCCGCGGCTCACCCCTGGGTCGGCGAGGAGAACGTCCGACCCAAGTCCATCGCCCGCGAGATGTACGAGGGCTACCGGTCGTTCGCGGACTACATCAAGGACTACCAGCTGCAGCGCTCCGAGGGCCTGCTCCTGCGGCACCTCTCGCAGACGTGGAAAGTGCTTTCGCAGACCGTGCCCGACAGCGTGAAGACCGACGAGGTCGTGGAGATGGAAATCTATTTCCGGGAGCTGATCCGCGGCGTGGATTCCAGCCTGCTGGAGGAATGGGAGCGGCTGAAAAATCCGGAGTTTGTCCTCGCGGCGTCACCCGACCAACCCGCCCGCCCCACCAACTTCGACATCACCCGCGACCAGACGGCTTTCCGCCGCCTCGTGCGCACCGCGATCCTCGGGTTCCTGCAGGACGTCGCGGCGCGGGATTGGGAAGCGGCGGCGCTGCGCGTCGACCCCACCGGCACGGCCACCGCGCCCGAGGGTGAAGGCGCCACGCCCGACGGGCGCCGGCTCGAGACGGCGTTCACCCCCTACTGGCTGGCCCGGGAACGCTTCCGGCTCGATCCCGAAGGCCGGTCCACCAAGCACACCCACTGGGACGAGACCGAAGCCCCAACATCGTGGCGGATTGCCCAGGTACTCGTGGATTCCGAGGAGCTCAATGACTGGACGGTGATCTTCGCCGTCCTCCTTCCCGAGTCCCGCATCCAACAGCGAGCGGTGGTGACCTTCGTGGAGCTCGAAGCGCCCCAGTAACTGCAGGAGCGGCTAAAGTCGCCGCCGAACGGGCCGTTGTGAAACATGAGCCCGGTGCCTTCTGGCGCCGGACCTTGCATGGCAGAACCCATTTTTTCCTTTTCCGGTCCGGCGCGGTGCCCGGGGCCTGCCTGAGCCATGGCCGGTTCTCCCAGCATCGGCGCCGTCTTTGCGCAACGCGTCGTCATCGGCGTGGGCGACATGGCCGTGTCCAACAGCACCCAGATGGTGCTCAGCACCTACGCGCTCGGATCGTGCATCGGCCTGATCGCCTACGATCCGGCGCAAAAAGCCGGCGGCATCCTGCACTACATGCTGCCCGACTCCACGATCTCGCCCGACAAGGCGGCGAGGCAGCCCGCCATGTTCGCCGACACCGGCCTGCCGCTTTTCTTCCGCTCCCTCGCCGGCCTCAAGGCCGAGCGCAGCCGCATCCGCCTGCTGGTCGCGGGCGGCGCCAGCGTGATCGCGGGCCAGGACCCCTTCAAGATCGGCGAACGCAACACGGCCAAGGCCGCCGATTTTCTCCGGGCCAACGGTCTCTCCGTGGTGCATGCCGACACCGGTGGCTCCATCAACCGGACCGTCCACCTCGACATCAATACCGGCATCGTGACGATCAAGCGCCCGGCTGACACCGTCAGGATCGAGCTCGCTGTCCGCTAAGCGACGGTGCAACTACCGCGGGCCGGCTGACTTGGTCGCGAGGTGCCAGTGGCCGCACAACGGACACGGGTAGGCCGTCCGCCCGCGCTCCACCCCGGCCACCAGCGCCGCATCCAGGGCGTCGCCCTGGTTGCGATACCGGCGCTTGCGCGCGCAGGCGTGATGGCGTTCCTCGCCGGTGGGTCGTTTCATGACCCCGGAGAGTTAGTGGGCGAGTCCCTGCGACTCAAGGCTCAGACCAGCATCGCGCCATGGGTGAGCTTTTCGCCGAGCCGCGCGGCGGCGCGTTCGGCCGTCGCGGCCATTGCCGCCTCGAGGATCGGGGAGGTGAAGCCCCACTCGAGCAGGAATTCTCCGGGCACAGCCGTCAGGTAGCCGTCGGCATTTACGCCGGGACCCATCGCGAGCCCGATGTGCCGGGCCGCGAGGACATGGGATAGCAACGGCACCACGTCGGCCGGGGCCTCGCCGGGGCGGAACTGATAGTCCGCCAGATCGATGAAGGCCGCAGGGAAATTCCACGCCTTGAGCAGGCGGGCGCTGACGTCGCCGTGATGGTAACCCAGGACCGCGCGCTCCGCCGTCTCGATCGTCCCGCGCGTCTCCTCGCAGTGCCGGCGGATTGCGCCGTACGAGGACGCGCAGCCGTGCGCAATGGCCAGCCGGCCGAGGTCGCACACGAGTCCCGCGGAATAAGCCGCCTGCGGGCTGACGCGCCCAATGTGTTCGGCCAGCGCCTCCGCCGCGATCGCGGTGATGAGGCACTGCCGACTGAAGTCGCCCGGTTCCCACCGGCCGTCAAGCGCCTGGACCGACTCCCAGCGGTTCACCAGCACCAGAGCGGCCAGCCGGAAGATTTCCTTTGCCCCGAGGCGCAGCACGGCCTCCTGCAGCGAGTCCACCTTGCCGCGGGCCAGCGCGGCCGAGTTGGCAAGGCGCAGCGTCGCGCCCGCCAGCGAGGCATCGAGCGAGATCAGCGCCTCGATCTCCTGCCCGGAGGACTCGTCACTTCCCAGCGCCGTCGCGAGCCGCGGCAGCAGCGCTGGCGAGCAGGGCAGCCGAAGCGCCTTTTCGCAGACCTCCGCAATGCTGGGATACTTGATGGCGTCGGGCATGGAGGGAAAAGTGTGGGATCGCGTCACGCCGCCTGCAGCAGCGTCGCAGGATCGAGGATCAGCGCGATGTTGCCGTCCCCGAGGATCGCCCCGCCGGCCACGCCCGGGAGGTTCCCGAGGAAGGCGCCGAGGTTTTTGATCACGACCTCCTGCTTGCTGACCATCTCGTCGACGAGCAGCGCCGAGACGCGACCTGAATGCTCGACGAGCACGACGATGCCGTCCCAGGCCTCCTGCGCGTCGCCCGGGATCCCGAGGCGGCGGTGAAGGCGGTGCAGCGGATAAATCTTGCCGCGCAACTCGAGGACCTCGCCCCGGTCGTGCACGCGGGTGATGGACTCGCGGGCCGGGCGGAGCGCCACCTGCACGGAGGTGCTCGGCAGGATGAAGCGGTCGGTGCCGACGCGCACCACGAGGCCGTCAATGATGGCCATCGTCAGCGGCAGCTTGATGCGGAAGGTGGATCCCTTCCCCAGCTCGGAGGTGATCTCAACGGCACCGCGGAGCTTCTCGATGTTGCGGCGCACGACATCCATGCCGACGCCGCGGCCGGAAACCGAGGTGACCTTTTCCGCGGTGGAGAAACCGGGAGCAAAAATCAGGGCCAGCGTCTCCTCACGGGAAAGCGTGGTACCCTGGGTGATAATGCCCTTTTCGATCGCCTTGCGGCGGAGGCGCTCGGGATCCATGCCCCGGCCGTCGTCGCGCAGCTCGATCACGATACTCCCTCCCTGGTGAAAGGCGCGGAGGTGGACGGTGCCGGTGTCGGACTTCCCCGACTCCACGCGCTGCTCGGGCAGCTCCAGTCCGTGGTCGAGGGCGTTGCGCACCATGTGAACCATCGGGTCGCCGATCTCCTCGACCACGGTGCGGTCGAGCTCGGTGTCCTCGCCGCTGGTGGTGAAGTGGACCTTCTTGCCGAAGTTGCGGGCGAGGTCGCGCGCGAGCCGTTCCATTTTCTGGAAGACCGGCTTGATCGGGATCATCCGCAGCGCCATCGCGGTGTGCTGGAGGTCCTTGGTGATGCGGGCCAGTTGGGAAACGTTGCGCTGGAGCGGAGATCCGCTGTCGCCGAAGGCCCGGGCCGACTCGACCAGCTGGCTCTGCACGATCACCAGTTCGCCGACGATATCCATGAGACCATCGAGCTTCTCGGTGCCGACGCGGACCGTGGCGGACGCAGAAGGGGATCCGGATTGTTCACCGGTGGCCGGAGCGGACACCGGAGCCGCGACCGGAGCCAACGGCGCGACGGCCGTGGCGGACAGCGCCAGTTCGGCGGGGACCGGGGCGGATGCCGGGGCGGGCTGACCGGTGGCGAGGCCGCGGACCGAGCGGATCAGATGGCTGACCGGGATGACTACGGTCGGCATCTGTCCCTTTTCCAAGGCCGCGGCGACCTGCTGGGTCAGGGCCTGGAGGGTGTCGCGGCTGGCAAGGATTTCCGTGATGATTGCCGGTGAGAGCACCAGTTCGCGGTTGCGCGCCAGGTCGAGCAGCGACTCCACCTCGTGAGCGAGCGACTGCATCGGCACGAGGCCGAGAAAGCCGGCGTTGCCCTTGAACGTGTGGAAGGAGCGGAAAATCGAGTTGATCGCCTCGGGATCGTCCGGGGTCTGATCGAGCACCAGCAAGGCGGCCTCGATCTGCTGCAGATGCTCGATCGCCTCCCCGTAAAACTCGGCCAGCAACTCGCGGTTTTCCCCGAGGTGCAGTTCCAGCAGCACGTCAGCCGCAGCGGCCGGCTCCCCCGCCGGACGGGCCGGAGCCACAGTCGACGGAACGGCTGGCCGCACCGTGCCGGGGAGGGGCGGCATCGGACGCTCAAGGCGCGAGGCCTCGAGTGCGCCGGGCAACCACGCGATCAGCGCGGCCAGCGCGCCCAAGGTAGCCGAATCGAAGGGCGTGGCGGCGTCGAGCAGGCACTCGATCGCCCCGTGCACCGTCGCAACCGGGCCGGCCAGCGCGGGTTCCACGGCGACGAGCTCGCGCAGTTCACCGAGCAGGCTGAACGCGGGGATCAACCCCTCGTCGCGGCCGGGCTGGGCCAAAATGGATTCGGTGGCGAGACGGCTGACGATGTCATCCGTGGCCTGAAGGGATTCCGGAGAGAGGGGCATAATGCCGGTAAGTTGGCTCCCCTACAACGGCCCGGCGCGGGAATACTTAACCGGATTTCAGCCAGGTAGAGCGATCGAGGTAGGGACACGCGCCCCTCCCCCGGAAGCGCCCCACCCCGAATTCCCCCTCAAGCGCCGGCCATCCGCGCCGTAGAAGAAGCGGATTAACCAACCTCTCCTCTTCCCATGTCCACCGACACCATCATCGCCGCCCCCGCCAAATATCTGACCGTGGTGCTTGCGGGCGAATCCTACGGCATCGCCGTCCTCAAGGTCCGCGAGATCATCCGCCTGCAGAAGATCACTCCCGTGCCGCAGACGCCGCCCTACGTGAAGGGCATCATCAATCTCCGCGGCCGGGTCATCCCGGTGGTCGACCTGCGCGTGAAGTTCGGCCTCGCCGCCGAATTTCCCGAACGCACCTGCATCGTCGTGGTCCAGGTCAAGCTGGCCGGCGACACCTCCGTCCAGATGGGACTGATCGTCGATGCCGTCGAGGAGGTCACCAACCTCACCGCCGCGGAGATCGAGCCGACGCCGGAGTTCGGCGCCGCCATCAACACCGCCTACATCCTCGGCATGGCCAAGGTGAAGGGCGAGGTGAAGACGCTGCTCGACATCGACCAGGTGGTCGCCCCCGAAACCGTGCGCGCCCTCGCGGCCGTGGCTGCCTGAGCCGCGGCCCGGCGAACCAGTTTAAAATCAAAAGCGCGGTCCTTCGGGTCCGCGCTTTTTTGCGTCATTTCAGATCCCAGGCTGTTTTCCGTCCCGGCTTAGAGAAGTCCGATCCCGGAAACGCTCAACGTTCAACGCGTTGAACGTTGAGCGTTGCGCGAAACAGGCCGCGCGAATCGTCCTGACCCTGTCGCGCTCAGACCCCGGCAAGCACCGGGACGGCGGCGGCCTTGCCACTGGCGAGGCTCGACTTCGCGTCCTCGAGCGACGGGAAGAAGGCCCAGCTGCTGGTCTCCTCAAAGCCCTTGCACTCGGCGCTGATCTGGGGGTTGCCCACGAGGGCGTACTGCATGCCGAGCTCGCGGCAGGTCTGCATCGTCTGCACGAGGAGCTTGATGACCCCCATGTGGAGCGACTTCAGCAGGTGCAGGTCGATCACGGCCTTGTTGTGGCCGGCGTCAACCGCCTCGGCCAGCTTCGGCTTGGTGTAGCTGGAAATCTCCGCCACGGCGCCGGGCGTACAGACCTCGGGGAGACGCATGACGAGGCAGTCGCCCTCGCCCGTGAAATAGCGCTGGGAGGTGTCGAGGTTCATCGCCTTCGCGATCTTGGTCTCGAGCTCGGCCAGGTCGATCGGCTTGGTCACGAGCGTGGTGAAACCCACCTGCTGGGCCTGGCCTTGGGCCGCGGCATCGGTCTTCACGACGAGGCCGAACACCGGGGTGTACTTCGTCTTGGAATTGTTCCGGAGCAGGCGGAAGAGCGCGAACGCAGCCTCCTCGGCGAGCGAGAGGCTGATCATGATCAGTTCTGGG
>CAIYFD010000310.1 GCA_903925425.1 uncultured Opitutia bacterium
CATCTCGACGCCAAGGTGGACGGGCTGCAGATCACCGCGGTAACCGATGCATCCGACTTCAGCTCGAAGCTGAAGGAGGGTATGGTCATCACCAAGATCAATAACGATACCGTCACGGATCTTTCCAAGGCCCGGAAATCGATTCAGAAAGGGATCAACCGATTTTACATCTATGCCGGGGACAGGATCACGGTCCTCGGGATTGACGTGAAATAGACGCCCGATGGTTCAGCTGCCGGGCTTCTGCACCGGGATCCGGGCCAGCGATTCAGGGACGGCATCGGCCGCGTAGGTGGGGAAATTCAGTTCAAGCAGGGAAACCGTTGGTACCTCGAAATGGGTTTCTCCGCCGCTGCGGTCAACCAGCATGGCGATACCGGCGACCTCGCCGCCGCCCTTCCTGACCAAGTCGAGGCATTCGCGCACCCTGCCGCCGCGGGTCACCACATCCTCGACCACGAGCACGCGTTCACCCGGCCTGAAGCCGAACCCCCGGCGCAGCACGAGAACGTTGTGCTCTTTTTCGGCGAAGAGGTAGCGCGTTCGCGAGACCCGGGCGACCTCCTGTCCGATGACCAGTCCGCCCATGGCCGGCGCCAGCACCGTTTCAAATTGCAGGCCTGCGAGCTTCGCGACGAGCAACGCGGCGAGCCTTTCGACGGCATCCATCCTTTGGCAGACTTGGGCGCATTGAAAGTAGTGCCCGCTGTGCAGGCCGGAACGCAGGACGAAGTGCCCTTGCAGGAGGGCCTGGGTGCGCGTGAAGATGTCGAGTACTTCCTGTTGGACGGGATCCATTGTCTGACCGTGCAGAATCCGCGGCAGAAATGAAATTCAATTTTGCCTCCGGAGTGAGCTCCCTTATTCCTGTGCGCGTGACTGCTTGCCTGATTCCACTGGAGGACGAACTGGGGGACGTGATCGACAAGGCCCTGCGGCGGGCCGGCCTCAGTGATGATGAGCTGTCGGTTCGTTCGGGGGTTCCGCTTGGGAAGATTCGTGATGCGATCGATTACCGCTACGACTTGGATTCCGCGGAAGTCCGGCGGCTAGCCTCCGCCCTCAAGCTCAACGAAGTAGGCCTGTGTGCCCTTCACGCCGGCCGCTATCCGCTTCCCGAGATAACCGGGCTTCCGTTTTGCGTCTGGCCGCTGCGAATGCAGCATGGGGTGGGGGTTTCGAATGCCTATTTGGTGGGCGAATGCGGGGGCGCAGAAGCCCTGCTCTTTGACGTGGGCGGCTCATTTTCGATGCTGGCGCGGGATTGGCCGGCAAATGTCAAATCGCTGCGCGGGGTGTTTCTGACCCATGCCGAACCGGAGCATACCGGGGGTTTGCGAGAGGTTATGGCGCGTTTCGGTCGGGTACCGGTCTATGCGCCGTCTGGATCTGGGGTGGAAGGGGCGATACCCTTGGAGGAGGGCCAGCCGCAAAACTTCGGCCGCCTTGAGGTCGTGTCCTACAGCACCCCAGGGCATGCCGCGGCGCACAGTTGCTACCTCGTGTCTTCAAGGGCGGCCCCGCGGGGAGCGCCGCTCTTGGTGGCCGGCGACCTGCTTTTTGCCGGTTCGGTGGGTGGCGCATATCACTGTCGCCGCCAGTTAGGCCTGCAGTTGCAGCGCATGATCGAAATCGTTCCCCAAAACGCAGTGGTGGCCCCGGGCCATGGGCCGATGACAACCCTCGCTCACGAGCGTAGATTTAATCCCTTTTGCTCGGCAAATTGATCGGAGCCGATCTTTGGTTCGCCTATGCAGGGGACCGAAGCGAGTCGGGCATTTTCCGCGCCGGCGATCTTGGCAATGGTCGGGGCGACAGGATTCGAACCTGCGACCTCTACGTCCCGAACGTAGCGCTCTA